>CANISA010000034.1 GCA_947470005.1 Legionellaceae bacterium
ATTAGGGTACGGGTATCAAGGGTTAGGCATTAAGTCTGTCGGAATTGTGCAACAGATTCAAAATTTTGTTAATCTGTATGGTCGCGATTTTAATCAATTGCGTTTGACGGGGGGGTGGAGTAGAAACAATTATGACCAAATGCCCTATCCGAATAAAGGGCTTAATCAGCAAGCGGGACTTTTAGTTGCTTTGCCTGCAACGTCAGCCTCGTTCACGTACTATAAAGCGGCTTATCAAGCTCGC
Organism: Legionellaceae bacterium; assembly: GCA_947470005.1. Taxonomy (GTDB): domain Bacteria; phylum Pseudomonadota; class Gammaproteobacteria; order Legionellales; family Legionellaceae; genus JAGVJT01. The sequence goes on from CANISA010000034.1 coordinate 245, forward strand.
GTGTATCAGCCATTGCCTAAAGGGTTTATTTTTACGATGCTTGGTAATCTGGGGTATGGAAATACGTTCAATGCGGCAGGCCTGCCTTTTTATGAGAACTACTTTGCAGGGGGTATTGCGCAGCCTGGTCAAGTGCGTGGGTATGACAGTTATTCGTTAGGTCCGCACGATACCAATGGGCATGCAATTGGGGCAAACTTATTGCTCAATGGCAGCGCAGGCGCTATTTTGCCTTATCCATTAAGTCGGGATAATGTTCGGACGACCTTGTTTGTTGATGCAGGTAACGTGTTTATTCGAGGAACGCCCATTGCCTTAAGTGGAACAGGGGAAGGGGCCATGCGTTATTCAGCGGGTGTTGCCGTGGAGTGGCGCTCTCCATTTGGGCCGTTAATTTTCAGTGTGGCGAAGCCGTTGAATCCAGAGCCTACGGATATGACGCAGTTGTTTCAGTTCACGGTCTCGTCTGGATTTTAATCGCACGTTGAGCTGCTTGCAGTTATCGCAACCTGGAATAAATTATGCTAGCATCCATACCTAGTCAGACGGGTGGGTGCATTTTACGGTGTAACGTCGTTTGGCAAACAGGTAAGTCTTTGAATCGGGAGTGAAATCATGAAGCGATTAGGTGGCGTTCTTTTGGCGCTAATCTTTACAATGGGTGGTGTGAGTGCCTTGGCAGAAGGGACAAAAATCGGCGTGGTTGATTTGCAAAAAATTATGCAAACGTCTGCGCAGATGAAGGCTATTCAAGAGAAGCTGGAGAAGGAGTTCAAGCCACGTCGAGATAAGTTGGTCGCAATGGAAGATGGCTTGAAGAAAGACATGGAAAAATTCAAACGTGATAGCGCTGTTTTAGGTGCTACACAACGCAAAGATCTTGAGAAGAAAATTGTGACGACCCAGCAGCAATTTGAGCGGGAAGGTCAGCAATATCAGCAAGAACTGAGCACGGCACACAATGAAGCGATGGAAGAATTTTATAATAAAATTCGTGCAGCGATTGCAAAAGTTGCTCAAAGTGAATCGTATGATTTAGTCTTCCAAAAAGATGCAGCTCCTTTTAGTGTTGATAAATTAGATGTCACCGCCAAGGTAATGCAAGAGATCAATTGATCGTTTGTCATCCATGGCATAGGTTAGGCCTTTTTGGGCCTAACCTATGCTAAGCAAATTTTTAAGGACCTCCCATGAGTACAGTGGTGGATATTACTCGGATTCTCAGTCTACTACCTCATCGTTATCCGTTTCTTCTTGTCGATCGAGTCTTAGATTACAAAGTATTTGACTATTTGACTGCTGTGAAGGGGGTGACCATCAACGAACCTTTTTTTTCGGGACACTTTCCGGGAAACCCCATCATGCCTGGGGTATTGATGCTGGAGTCCTTGGCGCAGGCGAGTGCTATTTTATCTAACTTGTCGCGTACGCCTAAAGAAGGACATGAGTTTTTATATTTTTTTGCAAGCATTGATAATGCTAAGTTTAAACACGTCGTAACGCCTGGTGATCAACTTCGTTTGGAGGTCAAATTGATGGGGCAAAAACGAGATTTTTGGCGTATCCAAGGAAAGGCTTATGTTGGAGAGAAACTTGCTTGCTCTGCAGATTTAATGAGTGCAGCGAAAGAAGTTAAAATAAGCGCAGAGAAGAGCGAGGGGACCCAAACATGATCAGTGAACATGCGATTATCCACCCCTCCGCTAAGCTTGCTCCTAACGTAATAGTCGGTCCTGGAACAATCATTGGCGCTGATGTTGAGATTAGGGAAGGGACGTGGATAGGCCCTCATGTGGTCATTGAGGGACCGACGGTCATTGGAAAAAACAATAAAATTTTTCAATTTGCATCGGTAGGAGATGATCCTCAAGATATCACCTATCAAGGGGAACCTACGCGCCTTGAGATTGGTGATAACAACACCATTCGTGAATTTTGCATGATTAGCCGAGGTACGGCTAAAGGCGGAAGCCTTACGCGTTTAGGTGATGATAATTTTTTGATGGCTTATTCCCATATTGGTCATGATTGCATGGTGGGGAATCACGTCACCATGGTTAATTATTCGGCTTTGTCGGGGCATGTGACGGTTCATGATTATGCAATTATCGGTGCGTACGCCGCGATCCACCAGTTCTGTTTGATCGGCGCATATGCGTTTATCGCGCGGGCCACGTATGTCACAAAAGATGTGCTTCCCTACGTCATGATAGCGGGTCATACCACGTCCGCGTGTGGTATTAATACCGTTGGTTTGAGGCGACGAGGTTTCTCTTCAGAAGCCGTTGATGGTTTGCGTCGCGCTTATAAAATTATTTTCCGAAGAGGGTTAACGGTTCAGCAAGCGATTGTTGAGTTGGAACTGCTTCAATTGGATTGTCCGGAAGTTGAACCGATGATACAAGCGCTTCGTGAGTCGACTCGAGGGATTGTGAGGTAGTGGTATAATTTTGAAACCATAGAAGAGGTTGAGGCAGCACTCACAGCGTATTTTGAGTACTACAACAACGAAAGACTTCATCAGTCGTTTGGTTATTTAACTCCTGTGGACGTATTTTCTGAACAACTCATGGTCGCATATAATAGAACGTGTGTATCTTATCGGTGAGCTCCTTTTTTACTCCGAAATCTCATCCAATTTAGCTTCAATTCGAGCTTTTAATAAGGGGTCTTTTGTAGTTAAGCTTTGAGCCAGTTTTAATAAACGTTTTGCTTCTCTGCGTTGGCCTTCTAAGAGGGAGCATTGGGCTGCCGTAAAGTAGGCATAATTTTTGCGGTTGTTTGCCGCTTCTGCGCGAGCGAGTGCTTCGCATACGGCGATATCTTTTGGGAATTGTCGGCTGGCTTTGAGTAAAAAACTTGCGGCTTGTTCTGATTTATTTGCGGCAGATAAGCTGTCTGCATAAGCGAAAACAACAGCGTAGTTATCCGGGTAGTTTTCGAGTAGCAGGTGAAGCCTGTTGACGGCATTTAGTGAATGGCCGCTGCCTATTTCGGCACGTGACATGGCGATGGCATAATATAAATTGTCGTGATCGTTGAGCAAGAGCGCATTGAGTTGAGTCTCCGCTTGTTCGTATCGATTGAGGCTAATGAGCTCCAGTGCGTAGCCGTATTGGCAAGAGACGTCTTCTGGGTGCGTTTGAAGGCAGCGCTGGTAGTTTTCAATCAAGGCTTTGCTGTTGGTGACCACGGTTGTGCGGATGAGTTCTTTGAATAATCGATAATCTAAACTATTTTGGACGGTTTTGGGTGCCATCTGCGCGCTGCGATTTTCAGCTTCTGCAATCCTGTCCTCATCGATGGGGTGAGTACGTAAAATGGCCGGGACATTGGCCGTATAATAATACCTGGTATTCTGCTGCATTTTTCTAAAAAAATTGGCCATGCCTCGTGGATCAAGGCCTGCTTTATTCAACACGTCAATACCAATTCGGTCGGCTTCTTTTTCATTGGAACGAACGAAATTGATGTCGTCTTGGGCAAAGCCGCCGAGCGAGGCCATGAGTGCACCGGTCCCCATCATGGGGTTGAGTGCGCCAAGCGCCATGGAGGCAAGAATCGACGCGAGCTTTGGAATTTGCATTTGTTTTTGATGTTCAAGCATGCGGTAGAGGTGATGGAGGCGTACGTGAGCCATTTCATGCGCCATGACCGCGGCTAACTCGCTTTCATTGTCACTGGCTAAAATGAGTTGGGTGTTCACACCGATGTGCCCACCAGGCCCTGCAAAGGCATTGATTTCATCGGAGTTCACAATGAAAAAATAGGGTTGAGCGAGTTGTCCATGTTGTGCCAGTCGTTTGGCTAAGTGATTGATGTATTGGCCTGCAAGTGGGTCACGTAGAATGAGTGGTGATTGATTGATTTGCTCGACAAATTCTTTTTCTAATTGATCGAGCTCACGATTGGAGTAAGGCGAAAAGGGCCAGGCGAGGCTAGGTAAAAAAAGAGAAAGCAGTAAGCACAAAGAAAAGTGCTTCTTCAAGACGGGTAAAATAACCTGAGTGTATCGAAAGGGTACCATGAGGCTACTCAAAAATTGAATAATTTGTTATCATGTGAGCACTTTTCAATTGTGGTTGAACCATGCACGAACAATTTTTGCTTGCGGCACTTCAACAAGCCTGGCTAGGACGAGGGGCATGTGCGCCTAATCCAGCCGTGGGTGCGGTTGCCGTACACAATGGAAAGATTATAGCACAAGCCTCGCATTCTGGCGCGGGCTTGCCGCATGCCGAGGCGTTATTGTTGGCGACCCTTCCGGAAAAATGCACTGGCGTGACGGTGTATGTTACCTTGGAGCCCTGCAATCATTGGGGGCGAACCCCGCCTTGTGTGGATGCCTTGATTGCTCGAGGGGTGGAGCGTGTTGTTTATGCGTATTGTGATCCAAATCCGATTGTGGCGTCGAATGATACCCCGGCACGTTTTGCAGCAAACGGAATTGAAGCGTTGCACTACCCTGTGTCGGCAATCGATGATTTTTACACGAGTTATACCTATTGGCTGCGCACGGGGTTGCCTTGGGTGACGGTGAAAATGGCACACACATTGGATGGTAAAATAGCGGGAGCTAACGGTGCGCGCGTGTCTCTTTCTAATGACGCATGTGCAGTGTTCACGCACGAGCAACGGTTGCACAGCGATGTGTTACTCACCACGGCTAACACGGCTAATCAAGATGACCCCTTGTTGAATGTTCGGCAGGCGCATCAGGTGGTGAGTAAACCCGTGGCTATTCTTGATAGCAAGGGAACATTGAATCCGCACGTACGGCTTCATAAGACGGCGAGCCATTGTCTGATTTACCACGCGGAGAACCACGCGATGACGGATTATCCTGCCTCGTGTTCGTTTCATGCGGTGCCACTCGATGGGCAAGGCCTTGATTTAAGTGCTGTGATCCGCCATCTAGGTGGCTTAGGTTATCATGACGTGTGGGTCGAAGCGGGTGCGCGGCTTTTTGGCGCATTGCATCGGGCCGGTCTTGTACAGCGCACCTACCTTTACCTTGTTCCCCGCGTGTTAGGTGATGAGGCGAAACCGTTGTACGATCAGGCGGATTTTTTTCAAGCAGCGCATCAAATTAAATGGCAGCCCATGGGGAATAACATGATGGTAATTTTAGATTGGGGTAATTTCGACTATAATGTCGTTTTTCACGAGGTCGCATCAAGATGCTGAGGTCAAATCATGAGTAATCCATTTACATCCATTCAGCATGCGATTGATGAACTTCAAGCCGGACGCATGGTCATTCTGATGGATGATGAAGATCGTGAAAATGAGGGGGACCTCGTCATTGCGGCCGAATACGCGACGCCTGCTGCCATTAATTTTATGTCACGCTTTGCGCGAGGATTGATTTGTTTACCGATGGCTGGTGAATTAATTGGCAAGCTGGGCTTGTCGATGATGACGTCGTGTAATCGTTCGCCTTATGGTACGGCCTTTACTGTTTCGATTGAAGCGGCCACAGGGGTATCAACGGGAATTTCAGCATGTGATCGCGCACGTACCGTTCAAGTAGCGATTGATCCAAGCAGTGGCCCGATGGATATCATCTCACCTGGACATATTTTTCCTCTGCGCGCGCGCGATGGGGGTGTCTTGGTCCGGGCGGGGCAGACCGAGGGGAGTGTCGACTTGGCGCGGCTTGCGGGGCTTGCTCCGGCGGCGGTCATTTGTGAAATCATCAATGAAGATGGGAGCATGAGCCGTCGTGATGAGTTGGCTCTGTTCTCGGCTCAACACAACATCCCCTTGGTGACCATCAAAGACCTGATTCATCATCGTATTACCCACGAAACGTTGATTGAGTCAGCAGCGACCAGTCGAATCCCACTGCAGGCACATGGTGATTTTGCGATGACTGTGTTTCATAATCAGTTGGATGATGTGGAGCATTTTACGTTGGTCAAACCGCCACGCTTCCCGGGTCAAATTCCGCTCGTACGGATTCATTCGGAATGCATCACGGGGGATTTGTTTGGTTCTTGCAAATGTGACTGCGGATCACAGCTGGAGCAATCATTGGCACTGATCGCTGCCGAAGGGGGCGTTTTGATTTATTTGCGACAGGAAGGGCGCGGGATTGGGCTTGCCAATAAGATTAAGGCTTATGCATTACAGGAAAAAGGGTTTGATACGGTTGAGGCTAATGTCGAACTGGGTCTCCCCGTCGACAGTCGAGATTATGCGGTTGCTTTTCAAATTCTCAAATGGATGGGGGTTAATACCGTGCGTTTATTGACGAATAATCCAGTGAAAATGGCGTCTCTTCGTGCTTATGGCGTAACAGTGAGTGAACGAATAGCCCTGGATGTCGTACCTACGGATGAGAATCGTAATTACTTGAGGGTCAAACAAGAAAAAATGGGTCATTTTTTGATGGTCGAAGCGGAGCAAATGGGATGATAAAACGCATCAGGGCACGTGCCGAAGGGCCGCTTTCATTCCCAATCGCACTGATTGTGAGTTTGTTCAATAGAGACATCACGCAAGCTTTACAGGATGGCGCACTGGATCAACTCGCTGTGTTGGGGTTTAAGGCTAGCGATATTACGCTGGTGGAGGTTCCTGGCGCTGTTGAAATTCCACTTATTGCTCAAACGCTGGCAAAAAAAAATAAATTTGGCGCGATTATTGCGTTAGGAGCGGTGGTTCGTGGTGAAACAACTCATTACGATTATGTATGCCAACAGGTCAGTGATGGTTGCTTGCGTGTGGGACTCGCGTATGATGTTCCGGTTATTTTTGGTGTATTAACCACTGAGAATGATGCCCAAGCATGGGATCGTTTAGGAGGCACTCATGGACATAAAGGGCGTGAATCCGTGGATTGTGCACGAGCGATGCATGATATTTTACAACAAGTGTAAGCTTTTTTTATAGCATGATTACAACGGGGCAATCGATGACCAATTATATCTTTATCACCGGCGGGGTGGTGTCTTCATTAGGTAAGGGAATTACTTCAGCCTCATTAGCGGCTATTTTAGAAGCGCGCGGGCTTAAGGTTACTTTAATTAAATTAGACCCTTACATCAACGTTGATCCAGGCACGATGAGCCCTTTTCAGCATGGGGAAGTCTTTGTGACGCATGATGGTGCGGAAACGGATCTCGATCTGGGGCATTATGAGCGTTTTGTACGAACCACGATGACGAAGCTTAACAACTTTACCTCGGGCAAAATCTATGAGAATGTGATTAAAAAAGAGCGAAGAGGCGATTATTTGGGCGGAACAGTTCAAGTCATTCCGCATATTACGAATGAAATTAAGCGTTGCATTAAACTCGGTGCAGAAGGGTTTGATGTCGCTATGGTCGAGATTGGTGGGACGGTGGGTGATATTGAATCCCTGCCTTTTCTTGAGGCTATTAGGCAAATGCGTATTGAAGTGGGTGCCCAGCGCGCGTTGTTTATTCATTTGACGCTCGTGCCTTATATTGCAACGTCCGGAGAAACCAAGACGAAGCCGACGCAACACTCCGTGAAGGAATTACGCTCCATTGGGATCCAGCCTGACGTGTTGATTTGTCGTTCAGATAGGCCGCTGTCCATCAGCGATCGCGCCAAAATTGCCTTGTTTACCAATGTTGAAAAAGAGGGCGTTATTTCGCTTCAGGATGCAAATAGTATCTATGAAATCCCGATGATTTTGCATGAGCAGGGCCTCGATGAGATTGTGGTTAGAAAACTTGGTCTTTCTTTGAAGCCAGCTGATTTGAAAGAGTGGCAGGATGTGGTTGTTGCGCAAGCCATTCAAACCATGACGGTGAAGATTGGCATGGTTGGGAAATACACGGAGCTCAGTGATGCGTATAAATCAGTGAACGAAGCGTTAATTCATGCGGGTATCCACACCCAGACGCGTGTTGAGATTGTTTATATTGATGCCGAGTTGATAGAAAAACATGGTGCATCCTTGCTCGAGTCGGTGGATGCCTTGTTGATTCCAGGCGGGTTTGGCCAGCGTGGGATAGAAGGCAAAATGAGGTCGATTCAATACGCACGAGAAAATAAAGTGCCTTTCCTGGGCATTTGTCTTGGGATGCAGGTTGCCGTGATTGAATTTGCACGGCATGTGGTGGGTCTCAAAGCAGCAAACTCCACTGAATTTGATAAACAAACGCCCTACCCGGTTATTGCTCTAATCAGTGAGTGGATGGATGAAGCGGGTCGGCTAAACATGCGTCACGAAGATGAGGATTTGGGCGGGACGATGCGCTTAGGGGCTCAATTGTGTGACGTGGAAGCGGATACCTTGGGATGGCGTGTATATGGCCAATCAAAAATCATCGAGCGACATCGGCATCGCTACGAAATGAACAACCATTTTGTCGAAGCGCTCGTGCAACATGGTTTGATTATTTCAGGTCGATCGGCAGATGGAACCTTGGTCGAAATGATTGAATTAGCTGATCATCCGTGGTTTTTAGGCTGTCAATTTCACCCGGAGTTTACGTCGACTCCACGTGATGGACATCCCTTATTTAAACAATTTATTCTGGCAGCACGTGACTACCATGATAAGGATCATGCATGAAACTTTGTGGATTTGATGTAACCAGCGATTCACCTTTATTTTTGATTGCAGGCCCGTGCGTCATTGAAAGCGAAGGCCTGGCCTTGGAAACAGCCGGATACCTGAAAGAGATGTGTGCTGAACTTGGTTTGTCTTTTATTTACAAATCGTCGTTTGATAAAGCTAATCGCTCGTCCATGACGAGTTATCGAGGGCCTGGTTTTGAAAAAGGCATGATGATCCTTGAAAAAGTGAAGGCTCAAATTGGCGTTCCTATTCTAACGGATGTGCATGAAGATACGCCTCTGCTCGACGTGGCGTGCGTAGCTGATGTGTTGCAAACCCCGGCTTTTTTGTGCAGACAAACCAACTTTATTCAAAACGTCGCCGCAATGAATAAACCAGTTAACATTAAAAAAGGACAGTTTTTGGCTCCTTGGGAAATGAAGCATGTCGTGGCGAAGGCAAAAGCGTGTGGAAATGATGCCATTATGGTCTGTGAGCGTGGTGCAAGTTTTGGGTACAATAACTTGGTATCCGATATGCGCTCCCTTCAAATCATGCGTGAAACAGGCTGCCCGGTGGTTTATGATGCCACTCATTCCGTCCAGCTTCCGGGAGGGAATGATGGTCGCTCGGGTGGGCAGCGAGAGTTTATCCCCGTGTTAGCTCGTGCAGCGGTCGCTGCAGGGATTGCGGGCTTGTTTATGGAAACGCACCCCGATCCAGATAAGGCCTTAAGTGATGGACCTAACAGTTGGCCACTGGCGAAAATGAAAGCACTTTTAACCCACTTGGTCGAGATTGATGCGGTGGTTAAACGGCAGAAAGATGCTTATTAATACAGCATCATAAATTGGACAAATAAGCAGTTGATAAGATCTCTTTCAGAAGGAAAATCAGCTGTTTTTCCAGAAGTTTTACATCTTGCACACAGAGTTATCCACAGATTTTGTAGATAATAAACTGATGATAATGATTGTCCACCATTAATTATTGTTATGTTTTTCAATCGGTTACTGTTTTTTTTTTCTTGTCAATATAGTATTGTGGCGAAACAAAGAATAAAAGTATTCACAATTTGATGTGCATGGTAAAAACCGTAGATAATCGTACATTTTGAGAACAGGATTACTTTTTGGCTGTGCATTGAGGAGTGAGTAATTTTCGAATATAAAAAACTTGATAAACAGCGGATTTTAAGTGCGAGATGAAAAAAGATCTCGTAAACTATGCACAATAGATCAGTAAGATCACCTTCTCCCAATGTTGGGAGAAGGTGCCCGACAGGGCGGATG
>CANISA010000035.1 GCA_947470005.1 Legionellaceae bacterium
GTATAGGAACCGTAATTTTACGAGTTTGATCTTATTTATCAATGGGTTGAAGTGCGAATTAAAGTTTTTTTTTATGTCAGCATCTCCTGGATGCCGCGGATAAACCGCGGCACGTCGCCGGCGAGGGATCAAATGTCAACAGGCCCTATAGTTAAGAAAAAGAATCGTCGTCTTTTGCAGACCAAGCACCTTAAGCCCTTGAAAAATCAAATGCCAATGTGTTTGCAATACTCGGCTGATGAAAACATAGCGCCATGAGGCGATCAACACCTAACGCCACTCCGCTACACGGAGGAAGCCCATGCTGAAGGGCTTTCAGCAAAAACTCATCAGACGCAGGTTGTGGCAAGCCACACGCTTCTCGTGCGGCTATATCTGCTTGAAAACGGGCCGCTTGGTGCGCCGGATCAGTGAGCTCATGAAACCCATTCGCTAACTCAACGCCTCGATAATACACTTCAAAACGTTCCGCTACGCCATGACGAATCACCGCAAGAGAAGCCTGTGAGGGTGGAAAATCAATCACCGCCACCGGGGGGAGAAGTAACGCGAAAGACGGCTCAACGACATGGCTCATCAGCAAAAATAAGTATTGGTCGCGATCCGTTTCATCCGCTGGCAACACGTGTTGCAATCCAAAATGATGCACTGTTTTCTTTAGTACAGATAGCGCTGCATCAAACGGATCAAGCCCACAGGTTTCTTCAAAGGCCTCTCGGTACGTTTTAATCATAACCGGGGGGCAATCAAGCATCTGCTGTAAGAATACATCAACTTCTTGCAGCAACGTGTGGTGATCAATGCCCAGCTGATACCATTCAAGCAAGCTAAATTCAGGGTTATGCCATCGCCCCAATTCATCATCTCGAAAAACACGTGCTATTTGAAAAATGGGCCCGCTACCCGCCGCCAATAACCGCTTCATGTGATATTCAGGCGAGGTTTGAAGTGCATACGACTCGCCACGAAACAACGCAGGGATGTTACTTAAATAGCGATCGGTTATACCAAAACGTGCCATCACCGGCGTTTCGACTTCTAGGTAATCGCGTGCATTAAAAAAAGCACGAATACAACTGACTATGCGCGCGCGCTGCCGCAAGATGTCTATCGACGCGGAAGGCTCCCATTGAAGACTATCTGGATTCAATAGAATATCCCTAGCTCTAAACGCGCAACCTCCGTCATGCGTTCTTGCGTCCAGGGTGGCTCCCAGACAAGCTCCACCGTGCAATCACGCACCCCTTCAACTTGATTCACTGCTTGCTCTACCGTTCCGGGAAATGTTTGTGCGACGGGACAGCCCGGAGACGTGAGGGTCATTTGAATAAAGACCCATTTTGTGTCATCAATCTTAACGTCATAGATCAACCCAAGATCGTAAATATTGGTCGGTATTTCCGGATCAAAAACGGTTTTGAGTGCAACAATCACCTGCGCATGCAATGCCTCGAGCTCGTCCTCTTTTTTCTTAAAGCCAAACATAGGTTATTACTCCGTCGTCACTAAGGCTTCTTCTTGTTTTAACGCGGCATCCAAGGTATGCCACGCCAACGTCGCGCATTTCACCCGTGCAGGAAACTCGCGCACACCAGCTAACACCGTCAATTTGTCCAAATCTAAAGGGGGAATCTCATCTTCACGCGTGACCATCGCATGAAATCGCAGAAACAACGCACGCGCTTCGTTTACTGTCTTGCCTTTTAACGCATCGGTCATGAGGGACGCCGAGGCTTGTGAAATGGCACACCCACACCCGACAAAACTGATGTCTTCGACCACTCCCGCCGTGAGGTGCACATAGACAGTTAATTGATCACCACACAAGGGGTTGTACCCTCGTGCGTGACACGTCGCATCAGCCATTTTCCGCTGGTTTCGTGGGTTTCGATTGTGATCCATAATGACTTCTTGATACAGCTCGCGTATATCCATCATCAGGCGAACACCTCATTGACATGATTTAATGCAGCCATGCAACGATCAATCTCTGCTTTATTATTATAAAACGACAACGAGAGACGCGTGGTTGCCGCCACACCTAAAAAATCCATCAACGGCATGGCACAATGATGCCCACTGCGAATGGCGATCCCTTCACTGTCTAAAATCGTGCCAACATCATGCGAATGAATCGACTCATGCACCAGTGATAGCACCGGGACCTTCGCTTGTGCGGTCCCTACAATTCGAAAACCTTTTAATGATTGGATAGACTCCGTGGCGTAACGCAATAAATCCATTTCATATTGATTGACCGCATCCATATCCAACGTCGCCAAATAATCCAGTGCGGCACCGAGGCCAATCACACCGGCAATGTTCGGCGTACCCGCTTCAAATTTATGCGGCAACGGCGCGTACTCTGTGTGCTCGAATCGAACATAACGGATCATCTCGCCGCCGCCCTGATAAGGCCGCATCTCATTCAACAAGGCTTCTCGCCCCCACAACACACCAATCCCGGTTGGACCATACATTTTATGGCCTGAAAATGCGTAAAAATCACAGCCCAACGCTTGAACATCAATGGGCAGATGAGCGGTCGCTTGTGCGCCATCCAACAACACGCAAGCACCGTATGCATGCGCCATGTCAGTCATCTTTTTCACGGGATTGATTGTACCTAACGCATTGGACGCATAACTTAATGCCAAAATTTTAGTTTTACTTGAAAGCTTTTGTTCAAACACATCCATCAACACCTCACCTGCCGGTGAGATAGGTACGACCTGGAGCGTCGCTCCGGTTTGTTCACAAACCATTTGCCATGGCACGATGTTGGCATGATGCTCCATGCAGGTGATGAGAATTTCATCCCCTGCAGCCAGTCGAGGCAAGGCAAAACTGTGCGCCACGAGGTTAATCGCCTCCGTCGTGCCACGGACAAAAATACATTCATGCACATGGGGTGCATTGATAAATCGCCGAACGTTTTCACGTGCGGCTTCAAACTGATTCGTGGCCCGTACACTTAATGCATGCACGCCGCGATGCACATTGGCGTTATCATGCGCATAATAGGTCGACATGGCGTCGATCACTGCGCGCGGCTTTTGTGTTGTCGCCGCATTGTCTAAATACACCAACGGCTGACCATTCACGACCTGATGCAGGGCGGGAAAGTCGCGCCGGATCAACTCAATATCAAGCGTTTTTTGGGACCTATTCATGGCATTACCCCAGATGTTGCGTTAACAAAGCACCCATCCAGCGCGCCAACGGCTCGGATGCCATGTTGTTCAAATTGTCAGTCACAAAGGCTTGAACCAAATAACGGCTCGCCTCGAGAGGCGGAATTCCGCGCGTTCCTAAATAGAAAAGCGCCTCCTCATCCAGTTGACCTACGGTGGCGCCGTGCGTACACACCACATCATCCGCAAAAATTTCAAGCTGTGGCTTCGTGTCAATCTCGGCATGCGAGGACAACAATAGATTTTTATTCTGCTGCTTGGCTTCTGTGTGCTGTGCGTCAACCGCCACAACGACTTTGCCATTAAATACCGCACGCGAATGCCCCGTCACCATTCCCTTATAATCTTGGTCACTCGTGCAATCAGGCACATCATGCTTCACCACCGTGTGATGATCCACGTGTTGATCGCCCGCCGTCGCGTAAATACCATTCATCAGACACGACGCATGGGGTTCTGCCAAGGTAATCGTTGTGTCACTGCGTACCCATTTACCACCCAAGCTGAGGGAATGACTGTCCAATTGACTGCTCTGCGTTTGCCGAACCGCCAGCTCACCCACATGATAAGCCAGGGGGCTTTCGCGTTGAATTTTATAATGCTTCAGGTGCGCGCCCGCGCCTAAATGAACTTCAGTGAGGGTATTTGTGAAATACGGTGTGTTTGCATCGCCTTGATAATCTTCAATCACCGTCGCCTGACTACCCGATTCCGCGACAATCAAGGTACGAATATAAGACGCTTGATACGCGGTCTCTTGCCAATGTGACAATAACAACGGCTCATCCAAACACACCCCTTGAGGCAAATAAATAAACAACCCATCACGCAACATGGCGGTATTTTGCGCTAAAAATCCATGTGTATGCGTCGCAATTTGCCCTAAATACGGCTTAATTTTTGCTGCATGCAGAACCAGGGCCTCCGCCCACGACAAAACAATCACCCCTGGAGGTAATTGTTTAATGACCGCAATAGGCAAGTCGTTTTTATGTCGATCACTGGCGTTTTTAGCCCCAGGCAGAGCATGATAACGCTGCTTGATAAACGCATCTGTCGCGGTGTACTTCCAATCCTCATCGTGCCGCGTCGGAAATCCTAAACGCGAAAAATCCGCTAATGCGCTTGTTCTCAATGCGGAAATTTGAGGAAGATCCACCGTTAGGCGTTGCCCTTCGGCCATGTAAAAATCCAAAAGATCGCTCATGCCTACTCCGTCTCCTCCAGCCAACTATACCCCTTGTCTTCCAACTCAAAGGCCAACGACTTATCACCGGATTTAATCATTCGACCCTGTGACAACACATGAATAAAATCAGGCTCCACGTAGTTCAATAATCGTTGGTAATGCGTCACCAGGATGATTGCGCGATCAGGTGAGCGCATGGCGTTCACCCCTTGTGCAATCACACGCAAGGCGTCAATGTCTAGACCTGAGTCGGTTTCATCTAAAATAGCAAGCTTTGGCTCTAGAGCCACCATTTGCAAAATTTCATTGCGTTTTTTCTCACCGCCTGAAAAGCCTTCATTGATGCTACGATACAAAAAAGATTCATCCATATCCAGCAGCTGACATTTGGCTCGAATAAAACTCAAAAATTCAATCGCATCCATCGGCATTCTGCCCTGGCCTTTACGCACTGCATTCACCGACGCCTTAAGAAAATTGATGTTCGTCACGCCTGGGATTTCCACAGGGTACTGAAACGACATAAAAATTCCCGCTTGAGCACGCTCAGCCGGTGACAAGGGCTGCAAATCCTCACCACAATACGTGATGGAACCATCCGTCACATCGTACGCAGGGTGCCCTGCCAAAACTTTAGATAGCGTACTCTTGCCTGAGCCATTGGGGCCCATGATGGCATGCACTTCGCCTGGATTCACCGTCAGGTTTATCCCTTTTAAAATAGGTGTCGTGTCGATCGCTACGTGTAATTCATGAATTGATAACATCATTAGCCTACTGCCCCCTCCAAACTAATACCTAGCAATTTTGTGGCTTCCACCGCGAATTCCATGGGCAACTCTTTCAAAACTTGCTTGCAAAACCCATTCACAATCATGGAAACCGCATCCTCAGTGTCAATGCCTCGTTGCTGACAATAAAACAATTGTTCTTCACTTAATTTCGATGTGGTTGCTTCATGCTCCACTTGCGCCGTTGGGTGCTTCACTTCGATGTAAGGAAACGTATGTGCCGAACACGTTGAACCCATCAACATCGAATCACATTGCGTGTAATTGCGCGCATTAACCGCCGTGGGTGCGATACGCACTAATCCACGGTAAGCATTGTGCGAATGCCCCGCACTGATCCCTTTTGAGATAATGGTCGATCGCGTGTTTTTCCCTAAATGGATCATTTTAGTGCCTGTATCGGCTTGCTGCCGGTTATTCGTCACGGCAACCGAATAAAACTCCCCAACGGAATAATCGCCTTGCAAAATCACACTCGGGTATTTCCACGTGATCGCCGAGCCTGTTTCAATCTGTGTCCACGAAATTTTAGACCGTTTACCACGGCATGCGCCGCGTTTGGTCACAAAATTAAAAATACCACCTTTGCCGTCTTTGTCACCCGGGTACCAATTTTGCACGGTAGAATATTTGATTTGTGCATTGTCCAATGCAACCAGCTCGACCACTGCGGCATGCAACTGGTTCTCATCGCGCCGAGGTGCCGTGCATCCCTCTAAATAAGAAACGTAACTATCACTGTCTGCAATAATCAACGTCCGTTCGAATTGACCTGTCCCCGCTGAATTAATACGAAAATAGGTAGAAAGCTCCATGGGGCAGCGCACCCCTTTCGGAATATAAACAAACGAACCATCACTAAAGACCGCTGAATTTAACGCCGCATAAAAATTATCACGGTAAGGCACAACCGAACCCAAGTACTGCTTAATCAAATCAGGATGCTCATGCACCGCTTCGGAAAAAGAACAAAAAATGATACCTTTTTCGGCAAGTTTTGCTTTAAACGTGGTGGCAACGGAGACGCTGTCAAACACCGCATCAACGGCAACACCTGCCAGCATTTCTTGCTCCCGCAAAGGAATACCTAATTTCTCATAGGTCCGTAACAGCTCAGGATCCACTTCATCCAAACTTTTAGGGCCGTCTTGTTTATTTTTAGGTGCGGAATAATAAGCAATCGCTTGGTAGTCTATCGGCGGATAATGCACACTGGACCACGTAGGAACCGGCATGGTTTGCCAAAACCGAAACGCCTCCAATCGCCACGCCAAAACAAATTCCGGCTCGCCTTTAATGGCTGATAGTCGGCGAATCACCTCTTCATTCAACCCTGGCGCAAAGGTTTCCATCTCAATATCGGTGATAAACCCATGTTGGTATTCGCGATCAAGCAGCGAATTGAGTTGTTCATTTTGTTTAGCCACTGCCCACTCCCATTGCACCATGCTTCATTCGGTCAATATCAACCGCCGTCAAAGACGGTTTAGCCAACGCTTCTAGACTCACACTATTCAACGTTGATTCAATCACGTGACTAATCAAACGCCAATTACCTTGCACGTGACACACATCCTGCAAGGCACACGTATTCGGGTGCAGCTGACATTCCGTCAACCCGCGCGATTCGTCCAAGGCATACAGAATATCCACCACGGAAATATCCTTCGGCAGCCGTTGCAGCCGGTACCCTCCCGAAGCCCCGCGCACAGAAGACAACAAGCCTGCTGTGGTTAATCGTTTTAATACTTTACTGACCGTGGGGACGGCAAGGTGAGTGTGCACTGCAATCTCACGCGCATTAGATAACTGCGCCGATCGCGTGGCCAGGTACACCATGATTATTGTCCCATAATCAGCCAATTTACTGATGCGAAGCATACCATTCCTCGTCTAGTTGATCGAGTACTATTTTAGTCCTCATTTAGCCGATGCACTTAAGTCTATACAGAACTAAATTCGTTCTATATAAAATAAAACCGCCCATGTTACCTCAACTCATTGGTTTGATGCAAGCGTTGACAGCCCTCTCGTTCACCTTATAATGATTATCATATTCAACAACGTGAGATTTCAGATGAAAAATTTTCAAATGATAACCAACACCCTGTTTGCCGTCGGCTGTGCCTTACTGCTGGGTGGTAAGTCATTCGCTGAGCCCATGAATTTAAGCCAATTGAAAACCGAGCTTCGCACGTATCAAACCTCTGGGGAGTATGACAAAGACTTTGCAGCGGCCATCACGCAAGCTCAAACCTACATCACAAGCCGAGTTGTGGCCAACAAACAAGCAAAGCCTCCTCAAAAACTGGCGATTGTACTCGACATCGATGACACAAGCCTGTCCAACTACCCTAACATTGAAGCCCGCGATTTTTGTGTTAATCGCGACCAATTTGACAAAGATATCGCACGTGCCAATGACCCGGTATTGGCCCCCACACTTACCCTTTATCGCGATGCATTAAAGCAGGGTGTTGCTGTGTTTTTCGTCACCGGCCGATCTGACCAATTAAGTAAACCCACAGAGAAAAATTTAAAAGCAGCAGGATATGAAGGCTGGGCCGGGCTTTTTTATCGACCAAAAACCGATACGCAAGCCTCGTCTGCCGCCTTTAAAACACAAGCAAGAGCGGCGATTGCCCACGCGGGATATAGCATCATCGCGTCGATTGGTGATCAACAAAGCGATCTAGCGGGCGGAAATGCAGAAAAGACGTTTAAGCTTCCTAATCCTTATTATTTATTACAGTAGTCAACCCCAATTATAGTGGACCCCTATTTTCAGACAATCTGTTGACCCATCGGCTAGTCCAGAACGGCTCTATTCTGAAATTGGTCGGTTAAAGATGGAGCTAGATTGGCTTAAAAAAAGTCTGGGATTTACCCATAAATGAGCGGAGGCACTGGGTCAGTATTAATGGACCGCTTGCGCTGATCCGACAATGTGAGCTAGCAGGCATGGCGGTTATCAAACACGATGGACAGCGGATTTTGTGTAGAGTGTTTAGAGCAAGCATTACAGGTCTATGAAAAGCCTGAAATATTTAATACTGATCAAGGTAGTCAGTTCACTAGTGAAGCAATTAAAAAACTGAGCAGGCAAGCGTATCGCGGCAGTGAAGTGTCTGTTTCACCTCAAATAGGATGAGATAAAGCATCTTTAATATCTCGAGACGTTACACCATGTGCTTGATTGAAAACGTACTCAACTGTGTCCAACGATATAGCCGTCCCAGGGTTTTCCTCACATAACTTCAACATATCCTGATTTGTTTCTAAAAAGAAACATGATTCCTCAATTGAACTTTTTTCAGGATCAAATCCAGTAATGAGTAAGGCAAGGGGCTCTGATTGAAAAAGAATGATTGCATTCAATACCTCCTGTACTCTCTTTTGTGTGTAATCAGGATGTTCTTTGATGATATATTCTATAGCTTCTATCATTTTCATTTTTTACCCCCCCCCATTGTCGGCTGGCTTTCATTCACTTCATTAGATAAATTTTTTGCTATTTTCTTGACTATTTCTGGGGCTTGTTCTGTTATATTCCCATTCGCGTCCATCCAATGCAGCGCAATGCAGGCTTGCAGAATGTGGCTACTATTTTGAGCATGTGTTATAATGCCCGCCAAAGTCAATGGCTTATTGGACAATATAATGTTAAGTTTAAAGAATCCAGTAGAACCAGCCTTTTCGCTTGCAAAAAGCTCCTTATGTTTATCCTCAAATTTCAGTATGCAAATTTCTTCTGGTGTTGCCCTCTTCCACGCATCTCTAATTTCCAGAGCTAATTCAAAACTTACGGCCAATTGTGCCTTGAATTCATCTAATGTACCATTCCACATCGTATCTAGAAGTTTCATGACTTCAGGCTCGTTAGAGTCGTCTGCAAAAATGGACACACAATAATTGGTCCTCTCCTCTAGGATGGGTGATTTTGTATTATTTCTATACTGAAACTGTAATTCAGACATCCTAAGTTGTTTGGCGTAAGGGTGGTCTCGATCATTATGCTGGGGTTTTTTATCTCTAGGTAGTTTGGAAATTACGTCCAATTGTGCATTTAATTTATCTGAGTCATCACCCCATATCGCATCTAGAAGTTCAAGCACTTCACCTGAGTGAGATGCCTCCAAAGCCAACAGATAAGGCTTCCACGTCTGATCTATGTCATCTATGTGATCTATGTCATCTATCTCTATGTCATCTATGAGGTTTTTTTTTGTCTGATTTTTATTTTTATACTCTGATATAGCCATATCAATTTGTTCTGTATACGTGAACTTTCTCTCTCTAGTTAATTTGAGAATTACGGCCAATTGTACATTTAATTGCTCTGATTGACCATTCCACATCGCATCTAGAAGTTTATGGACTTCACCTGGGTGAGAGGTCGTCAAAGCCAACAGGTCAAGCTTGGACTCCACAGTTATGGGGCTGAGCTTATTATTTTTAAATTGATACTGTAATTCAGCCATATCAATTTGATTTTCATACGAGAGGCCTGTATCTCTAGTTAATGCGGAAATTACGGCTAATTTCTTATCTACTTCACCTGGTGTGCCACCCCACATCGCATCTAGAATTTCACTGACTTTATCTGCGTGAGATGCACCCAAAGACAACAGATAATCCTTGCACGCCAGAGTTATGGGGCTGCGATGATTATTTTTCAATTGATACTGTAATTCAGCCATATCAATTTGTTTTTCATATGATAGGCCTGTCTCTCTAGTTAATGCGGAAATTACGGCTAATTTATTATCTACTTCACCTCGTGTA
>CANISA010000036.1 GCA_947470005.1 Legionellaceae bacterium
AGCGCATGAACGTAAAATTGAATGGTTGCGTGAGGTATTGGCCTGGCACCGTGAAATGGCAACGAATAAGGGAATTACTGAAGCCATTGAAATGGAATTTCTTGACGACCGTGTGTATGTGTTTACACCAGATGGAGACGTGCTTGATTTGCCTCGAGGTGTGACACCCCTTGATTTTGCTTATCACGTACACACGGAAATGGGCCATCGCTGCCGAGGATCCAAGGTCAATGGACATATTGTGCCATTGACCTATGCCTTAAAAACAGGTGACAAAATCGAAGTGTTGACGGGAAAGGATCTCCGGCCCTCTCGAGATTGGATCAATCCTCATTTGGGTTATTTGAAAACATCACGTGCGAAAGCAAAAGTATTGCATTGGTTTAAGATGCAAGACTACGATAAAAACAAGCTGGAAGGCCAAGAAATTCTTGATAACGAGCTCAAGGTATTAGGCATTAAAGCTGAGCGCCTACAGGAAGTGTTGCCTGCGTTAGGTCTAAAACATGTGGATGATTTGCGTGCGGCGTTAGGCCGTGGAGATGTAAAATTAGGGCAAGTGATCAGTCGCTTAACGCCATCTGACTCAACGGAATTAAACATCCAACGGATGGCCAAGCCTTCCATTAAGCAGGAGCCGCTGGGCAGCGATTTACGTATTGAGGGCGTAGGTCGGTTACTAACCCACATGGCGCGTTGTTGTCAGCCCTTGCCAGGTGAAACGGTGATCGGTTACATCACTGTGGGCAGAGGCGTTTCCGTTCATCGACAAGACTGCCCGAATATAATTCACGCAAGTGAGCGGCAAAAGAAGCGATTTTTGGAAGTGACGTGGGGAGCCTCTATTCGTGAGCGGTATGTGGTCGACGTGCTCATTCGAGCGTTTGATCGTTCAGGTCTCTTACGTGATCTCACGTCATTGTTAGCAAATGAAAAAGCCAATGTTTTTTCTTTGCAAACCATGTTAGATAAGCAGGAGAACATGACGAACATCACCCTGACCATCGAAGTGGATGGCTTAAACAGTCTGTCACGGCTCTTGGCGCGTTTAAGTCAAGTTCCTAATGTGTTGGAGGCGAGGAGACAAGTTTAGATGTTGTTCCAACTAGGGCTACGGTAGAAGATTCTGACGTTGTTTGAATAGCTCTTAAAACTTGATGGACTCAGCAAACGTTACTTCCAAATCATCAATGCTATCTTGATCATCGTCCTCTTCATGCTCACTGAATCGTTCGGATTGCTCTGAACCTGTTATTTGCATTCTTGCAGCTAACGGCATTCGACTAATAAAGCTAATTACTTTGGATGACTTGTCTTCGCCAAAGGATTTTATTTTCCATTCATTAAAAAATATTTTTAAACTTTGAGCAAACACCACGTCTCTAAACAGCTTTAAATTATCCACCTCTGCTTCGATCTTTAGCCTCAGATTGCTTGTTCTTTTCGCTAGGCTGCTTCTTGATTCTACAGGTGAGCCCCCTAATCCACCAGCAAACATCGAGATGGATTTAGGTTTGGACAACTGTTTTTGAATTTGTTTTACTCGAGTCAACTCTCCGGTTTTCTGACTGACCCCGTCCATTATCAGTGCTAATACAAAAGAATATGCCATTCTACACGGTGCTTTATAATCTCTAACATCAGTAAAACTCACTTTTAATTTATTAGAGATTCTAGCGTCTAACCATTTTTGTTCAGCAACGCTTAAGGTGGAACTCCACATTAACGTATTGGCAACACTACTCATTTCTCTTATATGTCGAGGATGTTCTGTCCCAAGGCTGTTTTTTTGCATCAAATCATTCAGTGCATGGATATGTTGATACGCCCCTTGCAAGGCTTTTAATGATTTTTTTCTTGCAACTAAATACTCTAATGGCTCTTGATGAATAACCATTGAAATCAATCCCCTGTCTTCCGAGAGATTCCCCACTAGCTTATTAAGTTCTAAAGTTTCGATATAATGATTATTAATATACTCCATCATTTGACTTAAAAAGATTACGCCGAAGCGGCATATCTCAGGATGCTCCTTACCATCGCAATCAGCGAGAAATCGTTTATATTGCTCACTCATATAGCTCATATGATCCTGATCGCCTGATCCTGCCAGGCTAATATTTTCATCAAATAGCTCTAATTTAGAGCTAACCAACCCCATGTAATTAACGGATGGATCTTTTGGGGTTGATGCACAAAAATGCTCTTTTATATATTGCAGCTTACTATCAACTGCTAAAATATCTTGTAACATCTGACTAGACTCTCGCTCAATGTATAGCGTATGATTCAATGCCAATTCAATTAACTCAACATCATCTCTAATATCTAATTCAAGCGTCTCTTTTGCAAGCCGAACAATATGGGCTATGTCTTTAATTTCTACCCACGATATCTCTCTCGGTATTCGTGCATACCTTCTTTTCATTTCGCTGCATACTTCCACTGCTTTTTCAGCGCGAATTTTTTGAAACGTTGAATGTAATTGCTTGGCTTTAACTAAAATTTTTGCCAACCTTTCTGGGTTGTCTTTATTCACAGAACATAGCCAGCTAAGATCAGATTGATAACGCGCTCTTAAGAAAAAATCAGTTGTCGTTTGATCTGCTTCGATTAAAACACTAGGCTTTTTATAAGACATACATTGATAAATCTCAAAAATAATTGCCTTTCTTTGAATCGCTTCAACTTTAATCTGAGTCATATCGGCCTGAGGGTGTGTGGAAAAAATTGACCACCAAACAGCATTTTCACTCAATCCAAGTGCATCGATAACATTTACTTGAACATCTGCATATAATTTCTCAATACGGGCTATTAAAATGGCATTTCTTTCTTCAGCGGAGAGTCCTTCTAAATTAACCCCTGCAGCCCAACAATCTTTAGCCTCAAACCAACAATCTCGACTCTGTAAAGCCAACATCATAAGTTCATAATAATGTTTTACATCTTGCTTGCAATACTGAATACACTGCAACATATCATGGACACTTTGTCCATCATCCAAACAATTCCTGAGCTCTTGAACTTCTACTTCAAATTCAGTGATCGCCTGCTCCACAGAAAGAGTTACATCAGCGATATCAGGATCGTACGATGCAAAACTGACGCTAACATCTTGCATTTTCTGCAAAGCACGTAAATTATCATTAATTCGCATTTTAAGATTTTTAACAGCATGGCTTGTCAGTCGATTATCTCGAGCAAGAACCTCATTAGCAACTTCAATGACAGATGTATCATTAACCAGATCTAAAATCACCCTATAGTTACTGATCGCTAACTTATGCACCTTTGCAATGACATCATTAGCTGATTGAGCGCGTGCCTTAGCTTGCATCACTTTGTGATGGTTTTCTGCCTCCAACAAGGGGTTACCACGTGCAGCATAAATGGTTAAATGAGCCACTTCGAGAACACGTTTAACCTTTAAAAAATCCGCTTGGCTAACCTGTCTAAATCTAAGCATAAAAGCAATCCATCCTTTGATTGCTAACAGGCCGTATCTAGATTGGTCCATGGCATTAATTTGATGGACTTTTGATGGGGAAGTCATACTGGAGTTGATAACGATTTGTTGAATCGAATCTGTAATATCTCGTTCAATTTGAACGACCTCAATTTTTTGTGCTTCTAAATTAAACTCATGACCGGCTACTTCAAGCGCCGTGAGTTTACCTGGACACTCAATATCTCCAGTGCTATCAACTGGAGGTGATCGATCAGACGCTTGATATATTTTTTGTAAGCGCGACTCCCACTGCCTCTCCCTTTTCATGGTCCATGGGCACTCAAATCTCTCTTCTGAATATCTTATATTCTCATGACGCAAAACACCTGTTGCTTTCTCTGTCTGTAACTTATATGACAAATGATGCGTAAAAAAATCAGGAACCAAACGTTTTAAGACGACAACATGCAACTCTTCAAGTGTCTGATTGGTGCTTATTGTAGCAAAATTAACACCTAAATTTGCAGTGGTTTCGTTGGCACTTAACAAAATCATCGGATATTTCATATTTCCATCCAAGGATGTCAAGTTGCGATGTCTCGTTTGAATCCCTGAGATGATTCTTTTTTCAGAATTCAAGATCGGTGCATGATTTAATGCACCGATAATTGTATAAGCGTGATATTTTCTTACTATTCCATGCTCTGGTTCAACATAAGTCTCATACCCACCAAGTAATGCCCTGACAGCAGGGCCGCAACGCTGAACCAAGCGATTCACGTTCGGGTCCAGTTCCAGTATTTTACGACTACCACATTGAGATGCTTGCATCCTAAAATTGGCAAAATCAATATTTGGCCATTCTCGATAACTCAATGAATCTGTAGATGCGGGAATCGCGGCATTAATTAGAGCACTGATGACATTGTTTTTTTGTTCTCTTAAGCACGCAATTGCATTGCTTTTCATCGATGAGATCATAAATAGTGCTAATTTAATATAGCCATTTTCGCCAGCAGCTAACCGTAAAATCAGAAATTGATAGCGGTAACTTAAAATACCTGCAATACGTTCAGCAATCATTTCGTAATCTTGCGGGGGAATATAGTACATCATTTGTGCAGAATATAGGTTTTGTTCCGCTTCAACCTGCTGTCTTTTTTCCTCAATATCATCCAGAACCGTGTTACCCAGGGCATTACCTGCGGATAATACAATCTGCGCCGCACTCCCAATACCCAAAGGCGCAGATCGAGTGGCCACTTTGGACACATCACTTGCATAGGTTAATTTTTCTTTTCTACGCAGGGTGCTACTACTCAAAAAACTTAAATACTCCGCGCGTTTCTCAGCTAGTTTATCGTGCTCTTCTTGAGCGTTGAGCATCGCAACAACGCCCTTTTGAATGGCCCCTTCAAATTCTTTACGCTTATGCTCGATGATACGATTAATCTCTTGTCTATCTTCTGAAGTCATGCGAGCTATCAGCGGAGTAACTTCAATCAATGATTTAGCCAAGTTATAACTCCTTTTTTACAAAACAAATCCATTTAGACCTGATTATACATTAAAAAATAAAAATATCTATTAACTGCAGGGCAAACGCATCTTAAATGACCTCTTTTTGGTACAGTAAAGGGGGACACAACGATCCCCTTCTTGACGATGCGAATCTCATAAATTTTGATCAAAGCCCAGCTCAGCCCCGTGTAGTGATCCTGAGCCTTTTGGTTGTTGTGTTAAATGGGCTCTTCTTTAATCGAGATCCCTAGAACATTGCCTCGATCGGTGAAGATGTAAGCGAGCTTCCATGTCAGCTGCGCATCTTTTGTCATGTTGTAAATTTTACTGTCGCGCATCTTTGATCCCCACCACCCTTCGGGGGTGACTTGCAACATGTAAGGTCCGTAAGAGGAAACAGTAGGACTCTGACAACTAACCACTTTCATTTCCCCTGGAGATAAGTAGCCATTAGCCTGACAAAATGTATTATCGATTCCATGTAATTCGTAGTATGCGCCCGTCGGGGAATCATTGAAGATGACATGTCGAATATGGTCAACATTGTCAGCGAGAGCCGCGTGGTTAACTGACCCTGCAAACAGGACGATTGATAGCCATTTTGTTGTGTTTAAATTTAACATAATGATTGATATCCTTTCTATTTAAATGCCAGTAAAATTATCGTTTGAACACTGTTTTTTAATGTGCCTATAAGGCGCTAATTGCTGCGGTTGATGCGGAAAATAAACTGTTTAAATTTTGATGGCCATGCTTGATAATAATGTCATGCAAGTGTTTGTTTGTCACGTAGAGTTCATTACTAAAATCATGTGGTTTTTCTAGCTGTTCTCCTTTATTTAATTTGTCTAATGCGGCTCTTAGCGTTCTGGCTGCTGAAAGTTTAGCTGATCTTGAATGATGATGATAAGGTCCAAGTTGATCAGGCAGGATTTGTTTTCTGCAAAAAAAAGGGAATGAAGACGGCTTTTGTTCTTGTGTTTGTTTTGCTTCTTGTCTAAGAATAAACGTGTCAAGATCTTGAATAAAAAGTTGGTGAACTGTGCTTGTCAATGGTTGTATTTGCGCAAGTAATGGCTGAGTAAGATGTGTTGAATCATTCGGTGGAGCTATAAGTGATGCATCAGAAACCACTGCATGGTGATTCGGGTTGAGTAAATGGGTTACTACTTCGAGAAGTTGTTCTGGTGCATGCAATATCTCCTGAGTAACAGCTATTACAGTGGTTAGCGCCTGCGTTATTTCATGGTGTACCGACTGAAGTTCAGGTGCAGGTTGATGAGGCGCTGGAGCAGGTGTGATGGCTGCTGGTTCAATGATCACGTTGGGTGCTATCGATGGTGCTACTAATGGCACTACTACGGGTATGCTAGCCGTTAACGTATTTTTAAACGCATCTAACGCAAGAATGCTTGCTTGCAGAGATTGACGATTGAATGGAACAGAGGGGTCAATTGGCAATGACATGAGTACAGTTATTTGCTGATTTATGCCGGCTATTTCGTTTAAAACAACCTGTGTGTAAATCCTGACTGTTCCTGTTTGCTGTAATAAAGAATGGGTTTTAATCGTGGCCATAAATGCTGTAGTCGTTGCAATTGTTTCTTGGATTTTTCTGTAAAAATGATCTGAAAACTCTGGGATTAAGTTTCCAGAAGCGTTATAGCCCAAAATAGTTCGATCAGAACCCTTGTTTAAAAAATGACTGGCCTCGAAGTTAATTAATTTTTGAGGACTCAATGACGTTGACATATAAGCAATGTTAACGCGCACCGCATCTGCAATGTAGGACAGGGCGGTGAGTGAGCGAGGATTGCCTAATCGATCGTTTATTGTCTCATCATCTGTCTCAGAAGTGATGAGTAATGCCTGATGTAAGATATCATCAAAAGCAATATCTGGGTTAGAATTTAATTTTAGCCTGACAAATGCCTTAATATCATCTACGACGAGTTTGTCAACATGGGTATTATTTGGATCGATTAAATTAGCCAATTGTTTGACGAATAACATACGATATAAAATAAACTGATCATGATTTTGAAAAGGCGTATCCCAATTAACATTGGTTTCATATTGATTCAACGAGCAGAGAAAATCAAAGGATTGATTGAGATAATCTTGAATGTTTGCAGCATTAATTTTATCCTCAATACGCACATCATGTTCGGGTGGGAAACCGAGCATTTTTCGATACAGGCTATCTCCTTGTAAAATAAACTCAGCATGAGGCGATGCATTTAATTTAAGATGAATAGCAAAGGCAAGTTCTAAAAAACAATGGTAGGGATGAGTTGCATCAGCGGCCAGGTGATTGGTGACTACCGGAGCTAAGCGTCTCACTTGATCGAGATCACTCATTAAACCACCTAAACCGCCTTCAGAAACGGACGTTTTGTAAAAGTTGATGAGGGCGTCGGGTAATGCTTTGTCAGGTTGTGTGTGTGGCACATTCCCTACAATTTCTAGCACTTGTTCTTTTATTTTTTGTACGGCTTCAAATGTTTTAATAAAGGCTGCATTCTCAGGATGCTTCAAGTAATCTTTTGTATCCGTAATAAATTGAGTCAAAATCTCTGACGCTGAAGGGGTGTGTGTTATTGAGGACTCCATTCGTTCTAACGTTGATGGGACATGTGGTGTTGAAGACATCAAGGTATGCAACGCTGTTTGTAATGATTCCGTTTGATCGTGTGCATCACTAATCATCGTTTTAACCCGCTCAGATAAATCAATTTCTATGGCTTTACTTTCGTTAAAGCGGCTAGCGAATTCTCTAATCCATCCCCTCACGCTGCCCAGCGCAATACGCTTTTGATCCTCACCTCGAAAAAATTTTAAAAAACTGGAGTCATTGTTCTCCTCATATTTTTTTAATGCCGTCAGATCTCGACCGGTGGTAACAACCACTTGTTGAAGCGACGTACTTAAGCGCTTTTGCTCATTGGTGATGCTCTGAATGGCTGTATGAATGCCCTCTCGATTGCCTTTGTCGCGTTGATAGTACAACGAATCAGTCCGCGTAATAATCAAATGAGCGCTTATTGCAGCCAGGGATGCCGACACAATGGCAATGCTTATCAACGCAAACACAGGAATGAATAAAATAGTGAGGGCAGAAACGCCAACAGCGATAGACCCCGTAATTAACCCAGCAAGGAAGTCAAAAAGAAAAAGGTATTGTCCCATAAAGCTGGGCTGAGACATTTCTTTCTCAAGAAAATGAATGCATTCATTGATAAATGTAACTTGCATTTGTTGAGTAAATTGTTGCTGGTTTTTTGATGATCCGAAGTGTCGATGAAACCATCGAATAAAACTAGGCTCCTGTTTTTCATCCTGAATTTCTTTGTCGTGCGTCTGGTAAATCGATTGAAATGATTGGGTAAATAATTCGTTTAATTGTTCTAAAAAATAAACCTCAATCGACAGGTTAAAATCCTGGTCATCAAAAATATCCGTATTTTTTGAAGAATAATATTTATTTTTAAATGCAGTACGCATGCTGATCTTGCTCTTGTCTTCATGGCCCAACAAGAGGCACTCTCGAAAATAGAATAATTTGACCAAGTCTTCAGATAGTCCAGCATATTTTTCAGACGTAAATCCTGCTTTTTTCATTTCCTCTTCACAGGCTTTAAAATCAGCATGTGCTGGTTTTTCACTACTTGTATCCCACGCTTTATAAATTAAAGCAGCGCAACTGGCACCAATAACGGCGGAAAATCCTCCTTGCACGGCCGTCTTTGCACCCATCAGATCGGCCGATGGGACGCGCTGTTCCCCGGCGAAAATAAGACCACCTATTCCCATGCCCAGAAGTGCTGAAAATGCACCACGGCCCGCTTTTTCAGCAGCTGATGGACCTTTAATGGCTTCATCCAGGTCATTTTTTTCTAGTGCGCGGTAACTTTTTATATAGGAAAGGTAACGATCAATGAGCGATTTTTTATTTTCTGTACCCGCGATGCCTAGGTAGGTCACCATGTGCGCTTCTAGGTATTTTTTATGATTTTTTTTGATAATATTGAAATATTCATCCGTTGTTCGTTTTTTGAACATTATAGAGTCCTTTCAACACGTTGCATTGACTTCGGGTTTAATTCATTCATTGACGAACAAGCCACGATACATCGTAATCTTAATTATCAATAGACTCTAGTGTTTTCTTTACGGCAGTGGGAATGCCACCATGGAAGCGGAAGACAAGATCATGGGAATGGATGAGCTCTTTCTCAAGATCTAGAAATTGGTTGATCCGGTTATCAATAGGCTCATGGCTATAAAGCTTGGCTAAATGCAAGTAATCTTGAAAATGCCTCGCTTCTGCCTTGACTAATGAGGCGTAAAACCGAGCCAATACCCTATCGTCTAGTTCAGGCACTAACGCATGAAAACGTTCACAAGAACGCGCTTCAATAATAGCGCCGACAATAAGCTCGTCCGTTAAACGAGCATGAAAATCGGTCTTGGATATCTCTTTATGCAATCGTTGTGCGTAGATGGATGGTTTTAAGGGCACAAAGGCAATATGCCTGCTATTCAAGTGCTGAATCACTTTTTCAAAATGCAACAGCTCTTCTCGTGCCAGAGGAGACATGACGGCGATCAGTTCCTGTTT
This sequence comes from Legionellaceae bacterium, assembly GCA_947470005.1. GTDB lineage: Bacteria > Pseudomonadota > Gammaproteobacteria > Legionellales > Legionellaceae > JAGVJT01. The sequence goes on from CANISA010000036.1 coordinate 9,594, forward strand.
TTTTGTGTACTTGCTAATAAAATTAAGCGCCGTTGTCGCGGCTTTACGTTCACAATGCGCATGATCAACCAACAAGGTTGGTACCTGCTGAACAGCACAGGCTAACCATGCGTCAGGTGTTGGTGTATGAAGAAAATCGAGGACGGCGTGTAGATCATTCGGGGCGGATTTTAACATAAATAGTCGCTATATGTGTATTAATTTTACTTTTCTCTATAGAAAAACAGCCGTTCCATAACATAAAACCTCTGTTCCGGCTTGCCCAATATCCGTCGCATCATACCGCATGCAAAGGATGGCGTTGGTGGTGGTGAC
>CANISA010000037.1 GCA_947470005.1 Legionellaceae bacterium
CAACCCTTACAAAAACAATTAAAAGCCCCACCCACGGCCTCATCCTCTAATCAATTGATTCACCTCGCTGAACGGATGGAAGAGTTAGCCATTGTGCTTGCAGCACAACAAGAAAAGCCCGCGCCCCAAACAGCAGCGGCCTTAGAAACCATAGATCATGCGGCTGAATTAACAACCCATGTGGCGCCCCCAATACACAAAGCCCGTCAACTGTTCAATCAAACATTGAATAACATGCAGCATTTATCAATGACACAGCTATCACCTGTACTGTTAGGCAGCCCAGCGCCGCTCACCTTTTGGAATAAAATCGCCGCCCCGGTTCGCCCAATACAAGACGACCCGCACGAGATTCAACAGGTTTTCCAACGGCTAGCGGCATCCAATGAACCCGCATCTCCACAATCAGAAGCAATGCATACGCTGACTACCTGGGCACAAAACCCCACCAGCGAATTGTGTTTTATGAGCCATAATGCACAAGGCCTTCTCGTGTTGACGCATTTCAACCTTCCCGGCATGCGTGCGGGTGGCATGTCGGATGCGGCGATATTCCGCGCGATTGCGACACAGTATAGCAACGCACTGAACCATGGGGAATGGCCCGTCGTGCGCGTGCTGCCAGCCCATGAGATGGATAGCGTTCAAGGGTTAATTGATGCACCGAAACAATCACTGCCCAAAATAGAACGTGAGTTAATGCAAATACAACATTGGCCTCCCGCACCCGTAGACAACATGTCGCTGGCGATGCAAGGGGCACTCGTGCGCTTCGCCACCGCGGTGAAAATGACCACGGATAAAGTCCAACCATCCATCATCATGCAACCGGTGAATAACACCGTGGCGCCCCCAATACACAAAGCCCGTCAACTGTTCAATCAAACATTGAAAGTGCCGGTTACGCTGAAAACAACGCACAGCAGCAGGCGCTTATCAAGAATTCAGAAGCGCCCGATGGATGCCGATACAACGAACATCACGGTAGATCCTCAGCAAAATACGTTGCATGTTCAGGAGCCAGAACACAAAGCAGGCCATACGGATGGATTGGGTAACGCAATACCTCCTGTTGTGACAGAAGCGGATAAACCTCTGGGTGCATTCGATAAGCATCAAGTAGTCGAGCCGAAAAGTCCTCCTTTAACAAATAAAGGCACTGGAACAAGATTACGCCATGTCGAAACAACAAGCACCGAGACCAATCGTCGGCAGGATGCGTTGGATGCTCAGAAAACAAAACAAAAAGAACCTCAAACAAGGACGCATCATCTGCGACGCCCGGTTCAGCCGGACGCGGGTACGGATGGGTTGCGTCATACGACGCCTCCTGTTGTTACAGAGGGTGTGAAACCTCTGGGTGGGTTAGGTGAGCATCCATTTATCGAACCAGAAAATCCATCCTTAACATCACTGCTCCTTGCCGGGCTGATGGCTACCGCTACAAGTAGCGGCACAGGTCATGCCGCCGGTAGCACGACAGGTCACGCAGGTAGCGGTAATAACACTCCGCCTATTACTCCTCTTGCTTCTTTTCTTCCTGTTACTCTTCCTGCCGCGATCGAGCCCATGAAGGTAAAAACACAATCAGAGCTCAATCAAGAAATCATTGATGAAAAGATGGCCGAATTTGCTCTTCTTGTGTTAAAGCTTGCTCTGACGAAAAATCACCCTAATCTGCGGGCTAAGCATCAGGATGCAATGGCTACGTTGGCCACGTCATTAAAAGAAAGTGCCAGGGAGTTCCGTGTGGCCATTAAAGAACCCAATTATGCTAGGGCTCTAGGTGATAGCGCATTCATGACGTTTAGAATAGATGTTATCAACGCGGTGACGCGTGCCGAGAGCCAGTTTAAAGAGGACCCCGATTCGTTTATTTGGCGTAACATCCTGATGCCTTTAACGAACGCCATTTGCAAGGCGCTCGATAGTATTATGAAATTTATACGCCTTCGACCCAAAACGCACGAATTGTCACTGTTTATGGCTGCTCCATTGGTCGCTCAAACGGCGTGGGAAACATCTAAAGTTAGAAAAGGATTGTTGACGCTTATCCTGAGTGACGGGCCGCTGGAACAAGCGACCCCTGGGAAAAAGCCATCTATTTGAGCGCCTCAATAAAGTCGTTTTCTGATAAAATAGAGAGGCCTAATGTTGTGGCTTTGGTAAATTTTGAGCCTGCGTCACGTCCTGCGATCACGTAATCTGTTTTCGGTGACACTTGACCCATCACCCGGGCGCCCACCGCTAATAATTTAGCCTTGGCCTCATCGCGCCCCATTTTATCCAGTGTCCCGGTGAGGACAACCGCTTTATTATAGAAAGGGTGTGTCGTGTCCACTGCACGTAGCGACTCTGTAGGCCAATCCACACCACAGGAGACCAATTTATCGATCACGCGCCGATTATGCTCTTGTGAAAAAAAGTGAATCACTGACTCAGCCGCCACAGGACCAATGTCTTTCAACGCCATCAACTCGTCCACCGAAGCCTGCCGAAGAGCATCTAAGGAAGGAAACGCATCTGCCAATACACGTGCACTGCCCTCGCCGATGTCGCGAATACCTAACGCATACAAAAACCGATGAAACGTCGTTTGTTTACTTTTATCCAATGCAGCCACAAGATTGTGCGCTGATTTTTCTCCCATACGAGGCAATCCGGCCAACACATCGACCGATAGCATATAAAGCGAAGAGACGTCATGCAGCAGCCCAAAATCCACCAATTGATCAATCAATCCTCGGCCAAGCCCATCGATGAACATCGCTTTTCTGGATGCAAAATGCCACACCATACCCTTTAATTGTGCCTTACAGAACAATCCCCCCGTGCAGCGCGCCACAGCCTCGCCCGGTGGCCGACTGACATCCGCACCACAGACCGGGCAATGCGTAGGCAACAAAATCGGTTGCGTATCCGTAGGGCGTCGTTCCAAAACGACCGATACGACTTCAGGGATCACATCACCTGCGCGGCGAATGATCACCGTATCCCCCTGGCGAATACCTTTTCGTGTGATTTCATCCAAATTATGCAACGTCGCATTACTCACGATAACGCCAGCGACAGCAACAGGCTTTAACCGAGCTACCGGCGTAATCGCACCGGTTCGTCCGACTTGAAAATCGACCGACAAAAGCGTCGTCATTTCTTCGCTCGCTGGAAATTTATGCGCACAGGCAAACCGTGGCGCACGTGAAATAAAACCCAATTTTTGCTGTAACCGCGCACTATCTACCTTATAAACCACTCCGTCGATTTCGAAGGGCAACGCGTCACGCGCAGACAGCATGGATTGATAATAAGAAAAACACCCTGACAGCCCACGCACAACCTCTGTTTGTGGTGGAACAGGAAAACCCATCACTTCTAGTACACGCATCTGTTCTACATGACTGTCCGGTAAGTCAAACCCCTCACACGCCCCGACTCCATAACAAGTGATTGCAAGGGGGCGTTCTGCGGTAATCGCTTGATTAAGTTGGCGCAAACTTCCCGCGGCCGCATTTCGTGGGTTAGCAAACGTTTTCCCACCTGCGCTGCGCTGTGCTTCATTCAGTGCATCAAAGCCCGCCTTTGGCATGTACACCTCAGCCCGGACTTCGATACGCGTGGGAACAGGGTCTGTTAACAACGTCAGGGGTACAGCGCCAATTGTTTTAACATTATTCGTGATGGTTTCCCCTGTCGCCCCATCCCCACGCGTTGCGGCGTGTTTGAGGATCCCTGCTTCATAGGTTAAATTCACGGCAAGACCATCAAATTTAGGCTCGCACGCGAACAACAACTCATCTGTATGACAGCCTAACTTATCCCCCACACGCTTCATGAAGGCCTCTAACTCTTCGCGTGAAAATACGTTAGATAACGAGAGCATGGGCTCGATATGAGCAATGGGTGTTAATGTCGCGGCTGGAGCTGAGCCCACGCGCTGAGTTGGAGAATTTGATCTCACTAAAGCAGGGTTTTCTGCTTCTAATCGCTGCAGGGATTGAAAGCACCGATCATACTCGGCATCCGGAATCAGCGGTTCGTTAAGCACATAATAATGATAATCGTACCGCCGAATATGATCGCGTAGCGCATTAATCTGCTCTAAAATAGTCTCATCTTGCCTTATCAACGCAACCTCATCGTGGCGGTTCCTGGGGCTTGAGTATATACTTCGCAGCCATGTCCTATCAATCAGGTGACTCAACATGTCCGAGCTACTGCCTTTTCTTCCCCTGCTGGTGACCGGCGCCTTCGGTATCAGCACGCTCATTCTGCTGATTGGAATACTGCGCCGACAAACAAATCAGCGCTTACAATTCACCGTTGAACAAGAAAAACGGCAACACCTCTTCACAACCCAACTGCATCAAATGCACATGGATTTACAACAACTCTATCAAGCAGGCCAACACAGTGTGTTTGAAAAAATTACGCTCAGCCAACAGGCCAACCAACACCTGATCACCAGCACGATTCAGCAACAAATGACGGATGTGCGCGAACAAATGAACCATAGCTTTAAGCAACACGCCCATTCATTGACCACTCACCTCCAAGCACTAACTGAAGAAATACGAGGCCACTTGCAAGGTTTAACGCAACAAGTGAATCATCGCCTAACTGAAGGCTTTGAGAAAACATCCTCCACCTTCACTGACGTGGTTCGGCGCTTAACCATTATTGACGAAGCCCAAAAGAAAATCACTGAGCTATCGTCACATGTGGTCAGTTTACAAGACGTTCTGGTCGATAAACGCGCACGTGGTGCCTTTGGCGAAGTACAATTAGGCGCCTTGATTGCCAACATGATCCCGAGCTCGCATTACAGCATGCAGTACACCTTGAGCAATCAAAAGCGCGCCGATTGTATCTTGTTCTTACCTGACCCCACTGGAAATATCGTCATTGATGCCAAATTTCCATTGGAAACCTACCAAAAGCTCATGAACACCGACCCCACCTCTGTGGAGCGGAAAGCCTTGCAACAACAATTCCGACAGGACATGCAAAAACACATCAAAGACATCGCTGAAAAATACATCATCCCCAACGAAACCACCGATGGCGCGGTCATGTTTATTCCTGCAGAAGCCATTTTTGCGGAAGTACATGCGAATTACCCTGAGGTCGTCGCGCTATCACAGCGCCTCAAGGTCTGGCTCGTTTCTCCAAGCACCTTGATGGCCGTCCTCACCACCGCACGTGCTGTACTCAAAGATGACGCGACCAAGCGCCAAGTACACATCATTCAAAAACATTTACACGCGTTAGCCGGTGATTTTCAGCGGTTTGAAAAACGCATGGACAATTTATCCAAGCACATTGATCAAGCTCAACAAGATGTCAGCGAGGTGAATACCTCGGCTAAAAAAATCACGCAACGTTTTCAAAAAATTGAATCGGTGGAGCTGGAACTGGACGTAAAAGCAGGGACAGAAACGGATGAAGTGGCATGCATTGAAGAGTAAACGGCGTGACGACAAGGCGAACGGCTCATTTATCATTCCCAACAAAGTTAGACTATACTCAAATCATCAATACCAAACATCAATGGACCCTTGCCATGCGCACACTGCCCCGATTACTTGCCGCAACAACCTTGATGATAGCGTTTCCTCTTGCGGCGGCCTTTGGCCAATGCCAGAATAAAAACCCTAGCTGTTGTGGGGATATGGGAGGCGTCTCTTACTGTGACTCGTCGGCCGGTCGCGTGGTGTGTGGGAATGGTGAGTATTCTGCCTGCTACTGCACACGGCATGCAGTGATGGATTTACAAAAGTTGAGCGGATGTTGCTTGTGGCAGGGCGGCGTGCTCCAAATTGATCCGTTTGGGCTGGTGATCTGTCGTGACGGCAGCACATCTTCAGTCTGCAGCTTGCAAAATCCTGTCGTCAACGTAACCACCAGTTGGTAACTGATTCCCCCTAACGAACACTACAACAAATCGTCTTGTGTTAACCCGAGGCCTTCCAATAGCGTCCGCAAGGTCTTCAATGCTTCAACCTGAATTTGACGAACCCGCTCGCGCGTGAGGTTAATTTCGCGCCCAACCTCCTCCAATGTTCCTTTCTCAAAACCACGGAGACCAAAACGCCTTGCGATCACTTCCTGCTGATTTTCCGTGAGCTCATCCAACAAGCTTTCCATGTGCGCGCACATGTTTTCATCTATTAATAATTCAGCCGGATTTAAACTGTTTTCATCTGCAATGGTATCCAACAGAGATTTATTTTCATCCGAACCAATGGGGCTATCAATCGAAGCTACTTTATCATTCAATCCTAAGATTTTTCGAACATCTTCCAACGGCCTATCCAACATTTCGGCAATTTCTTCAGCAGAAGGCTCATGATCTAACTTTTGCGTCAGTTGCCTTGCCGCGCGTAAATAAATATTTAATTCCTTCAATACGTGAATTGGCAAGCGAATCGTTCGGGTTTGATTCATGATGGCTCGCTCAATGGTTTGCCGAATCCACCACGTAGCATACGTTGAAAAACGAAAACCTCGATCAGGATCAAACTTCTCAACCGACCGCATCAACCCTAAATTACCCTCTTCAATTAAATCAAGCAGAGGCAACCCTCGATTAATGTAGCGACGTGATATTTTAACCACCAAGCGAAGGTTCGACTCGATCATTGTTTTACGAGCGTCCGTGTCACCTTTCAAGGCTAATTTAGAATAATGGACTTCTTCCGCTGCACTCAGTAGCGGTGAAAAGCCAATTTCACCTAAGTACAGTTGGGTGGCATCCATCGTCTTCGCTAAGTGTTTGCCGTGATAAGAGTGCGGTAAGGCCAACTCATCATCAAGAAGAGAAGGGAGTATTTGACTGACATCGTCCTCTTTACTCTCAACCACTTCGTCGTTCTGCGGCTCTTCTTCCTCTTCCTCTTCCTCTACCTCAAGAACAATCTCAAGAGCAGTCTCATCAGACAACTCCTCGGGTAAGTCTCTCTCAAGCACAGCTTTACCATCTGATTCATCGTCCAGTTGATGCATACTCCTCCCTCAAAAAGAATCGTTCCTTATTGTTGCAACGACAGGAGGGTCTCTGTCAACCTTTTTTCAAATAATGAAGTGGATTAACGGGCTTTCCCCCTTGCCTCATTTCAAAATGAACCCCCCAAAACCGTCGATCCACAACGCCCATCTCAGCAATCACTTGGCCGGCAGTGACGTGTTGCCCTTCATGAACCAAATTACGCATGTTATTGCCATAGGCCGTCAAGAATTGCTGATTGTGTTTAATCATAATTAAATTCCCATAACTTTCGATGCCATTGCCTGCATAAGCCACCACTCCACCTGAAACAGCACGAATTTTTTCCCCTTTCTTTCCAGCAATATCGATTCCTTTTCGGCCCTGCGCGAGTGAAAAAGTCGCCGCAACACGTCCTGTTGCCGGCCAAATCCATGAACCACTCACGGTCCCAGCGGAGTGCACAGCAGGACGCGGCTTGGGGCTAACTCGAACACGAGGTACAAACATAGGTACAGGGCGCGGTGCGCGGTCTTGTTTCATGCTCCACCTCGCGTCAACAACAGGAGCTAACCCCTCACGCGTCCCGCAAGCAGGCAACAAGAGCACAAGTAATAACCAGATGAATGGGTTACGAGAAAAAATCATCCTGTTCACTTAAGTAAGCCATTTCATCAACGCATAACCAACCAAAGCAAGCGCTAAAACAACCCACCCAATGATATCAATAAAACGTCGGATGCGTTGCTCAAGGCGAGCGCCCGCAAAAAACATCACGCTCGATACCAAGAAAAACCGCGAACCACGCCCAATCAGTGAACCCAGCACAAAAGGAAACAAAAACGACAGATGCATCGCACCGGCTGTTAAGGTAAATAACTTATAAGGAAAAGGAGAGAACCCCGCTAACACAACCATCCACAGGCCGGACTGGTCAAAACAATGCCTAATATGGTCATAACTGGCAGCATAAGACGAAGCAAGCAGATACGGCTCAATAAGCGTCATACCATAAAGCCCAATCAGATAACCAAAACTACCTCCAATGACCGAAAAAAGCGTCGCAATCCAAGCGTAATGCCACGCACGCTGAGGCGTTGCTAGGCCCATGCTAATCAACATCACATCGGGTGGAATCGGGAAAAAAGACGACTCAGCAAACGAGACACCAGCCAAATAATAGTGTGCATGCGGATGCGCTGACCAATCCATCATCCGATTATACACCTGTGAAAATAATTTCATCGCGAAGCTCCTTGGGCCCAATCAAGCCCTTCCGTCCAGGCTGCAACCTGCTCAAACACTTTGTAATGCGTCCTATCGAGGTGCAACGGGGTCATGGACACATAGCCTTGGCTGATTGCAAAAAAATCCGTGCCCGGACCAGCGTCCGCTTCCAACCCAGGAGGGCCAACCCAATAAATAGGCCTCCCTCGTGGATCGAGCGTTTTTACCATGGGCTCCGCACTGTGTCGCGTGCCTAAGCGTGTCACTTGTATTCCTTTAATTTGATCCAAGGGTAAATTAGGAACGTTCACATTAAGGATGGTCTGGGAATTCAACGGGTAGCTTTTTAATTTAAGCGCAAGATCTCTCGTAATCATGGCCGCCGTCTCATAGTGTTCCACCGTGAGACCAACCAAAGAGACAGCGATAGCCGGCAACCCTAAGTTTCGCCCTTCCATAGCGGCAGCAACTGTGCCTGAATAAAGAATATCGTCACCTAAATTGCCCCCATCATTAATCCCTGAAATCACCATATCAAAGACCGGCTCAAAGAAACCCGTCAACGCCAAATGTACGCAGTCGGTCGGGGTCCCCTCAACGCTGTAGCAACCGTCCTCTAACTGCTTCACGCGCACCGGTCGTGAAAGGGTCAATGAGTTACTTGCGCCACTACGATTTCTATCCGGTGCCATCACGTCGATTGTTGCAATCGTTGCCAGCGTTTTAGCCAATACACGAATCCCGGGTGCCAGCACCCCATCATCATTGCTAATTAAGATCCTCATGATCAACCCTCCGGTGATTGCAACCATTTCACGACCGCCAGACGCTCTTCCAAATGCCGCAACGTCTCGTCCAAGGCTTTTTTTAGCTCAGGTTGGTTTGGATTGTCGTGCACTTGTTTCACTTGAACGTCCCGTGATTCCTGTAACGAGATAATTTTTTTTCCATAGCCTTGTTGATCCTCTCGGAGCAAATACGCCAATTGATTGATACGCAACGCAATGGTTTTTAATTGATCGCAACTCAATGCACCTAATGCGTGCTCAGGGCATTGCGTCATCGCTGACTGCAGCGCTTTGGGATGCAATGAGTAGTAACGCTCATCATGCGTAGAACACGCCGTACAAGTAAACACAAACAGCATCAACAGCACAGACTTCTTCATCAATTACCTCATCGATCAAAACGGACTGAGTTTATCACACCATTTGCCTTACAGGACAACGGTTGAAAGCAAATAGTAAAATTGGATGCTATAGTCTACTTGGCTGATTCAAAAGAACAGGTATGGATGTTATTTCTACCGTAAGGAGCTAACCATGAATAAACTAAATGCTACACTGACCGTTTTGATTTTAGCGACAAGCACCACGTGTGGTTGGGCCGCTAATCCCTGTATGCCTATTGCACAAGCCTGCATGAAAGAAGGGTATTACAAGGGAGGAGAAAAGACGGGTAAAGGGCTTATTAACGATTGCGTTCAACCTGTTGTTTCCAAACAAAAAACACTAGCCAATGTCTCGTTTAGTGACGCAGACCTTCAAGCATGTAAAACAACATTAGCAGAAAAAATGAAAGAAAA
>CANISA010000038.1 GCA_947470005.1 Legionellaceae bacterium
GTGGTCGATCGCTAGCAACAGAAATTTGGCCTTATGATTTTAGCGAATATCTGGTAGCTACGCATCATGTGATCGATAAAAGTCTGTATGGCTCAAAAACACGCGACAAATTGATGCAGGCTTTTCGTCAGTACCTTGAAAACGGGGGGTTCCCTGAGGCCATTTCTTACGAGCAAAGCGCGCGCGATCAAACACTGCAAGATTACGTCACCATCGTGACGTACCGAGACATTATTGAACGCTATCATATTGTAAACCACGGCGTTATCAAGTACATGATTGTTTCAATGATTGCGAGTGTTGCAAAGCCTTTTTCAATTAATAAATTCTACAACGACTTAAAAAGCCAGGGATATAAAATTAACAAGGATTGTTTATATGACTATGCACAACATATAGAAGATGCGTTTTTAGCTTTTTTGGTGCCCTTGTATTCCGAATCCATACGCAAGGTCCAAGTCAATCCTAAAAAAGCATATGTCATTGATACAGGACTGATTCGAGCAATGACACTCAACCACACCGACGACTTAGGTCGTTTATTTGAAAATCTGATTTATCTTGATTTGCGTAGACAGGGGTTTATCATTCATTATTATTTGACCCAAGAGCGTTATGAAGTTGATTTTTTAATTCAGACGCGCCAAGGAAAAAAAGAACTCATTCAGGTCACGTGGGATATAACGGACAATGAAACGAGAATACGCGAAGAAAGGGCGCTTACCATCGCTATGCGTGAGCTGGGTGTGCCCGGACGAATCATTACGCTGGATTCTTATTTACGTGATGGGTTATGTGCTTGATCCCTTTTTATACGCTATTTATACCCCTCGTTCAGTCAACTTACGCGCCAACCGCGCGCCGAACAAATTAATAAGTAACCCTAAAACGACGAGAAGACCAGCCATGATTTTCCATGGCTGTAGTGATTCACCAAACATCACGACAGAGCCAATCATCGCAAAAATAGGGACAAGAAAGGTAAACGGCACCACCGTTCCAATAAAATAACGCCCCAGTAGCCAATTCCATATGCCATACCCAAGCCACGTGGAGGCATAAACAATATAAACCACAGCGAACATCCCTTGTCGTGATATATGTTGCACAGCGGCCCACATCTGATGAGGCCCCTCCATAAAACAACACAAAATAAGCAACGGAGGAAATGCAAACAAGCTCGCCCACACCACGAGCCCCATGGCGTCAACCGGCCCCATTTTCTTCGTGATCAAGTTACCAGCACCCCATGACGCAGCCGCCATAAGAACTAAGCAAAATCCTGGAACAGAAACATCCCCACCCACATTGGCAAACACGACCATTACCCCAGAAAAGGCAATACACGCACCCATCACCTGCCAACGCGTCAAGGACTCTTTTAAAAAAAATGCCGCGAAAAAAAAGCTAAAAAACACTTGGGTTTGTGCCAACAATCCAGCCAGCCCTGGTGTAACACCCGCCTTCATCCCCCAAAAAAGAAACAAAAATTGCAACGCAAACGTCAACAACCCATACGATGCAATCAATCGCCAAGGAGCCTGGGGTCGCTTAATAAAGAAGACCAAGGGAATGCTCGCTAAAAAAAAGCGAACCACGCACAGCATCAACGGAGACAGGTCTTGGAGGCCAAACTGAATGGCAATAAAATTAAATCCCCACACAGCAACAAGGAGGATCGCAAGCAAAACATGGGACAATTTCATGGGAATAAACAACTCCAGCATGTTCTCTATACAAAGCACTTCATCCCCTGAAAAAGGGATGAGGTGCCTATTTTAAAACATGAAGCAATACAGGTTCTACCAAAATTCTCGTGGTTTTGGCAGCAATGCTGGGTCTAGACCCAGCAATTGAACATACCACGGCAATTCCGGTAGAATCGCAATACATTACTACAGATTTATCGATTAACTTACACTTCGGCCAAAAGTTCACAACGAAACTCGGGCACTAAGCTTTTTAGCAAGATCAACAACTCCGTATGCTGATGCGTACCGCAGGCGGTGCTAATCATACGAAGTGTTTGGGTGAGCTCGTTCCAATCAATTTCACGAAATTTTGCCTTAAACAACTTCTCATGCTCGGTTTGCACCAACTGTTCAGACGGATGGAACAACTCTTCAAATAATTTTTCACCGGGGCGCAGCCCTGTATAGTGAATGTGAATATCTTTCCCTGGCTCTTTCCCTGCTAACCGAATCATTTGCTCAGCCAAATAGGTGATCTTAATCGGCTCCCCCATATCCAGCACAAAAATCTCGCCACCAGCGCCATTCACCATCGCTTGTAAAATCAACTGACTGGCTTCTGGAATAGTCATGAAATAACGCTGAATATCAGGATGCGTCACGGTCAACGGACCGCCCGCCTCCAGCTGTTTTTGAAACAGCGGAACCACGCTTCCCACAGAGCCAAGCACATTGCCAAAGCGCACGGTAATAAATTGAGTGTTCACGCGTGCATTTAAATTCTGACAATAAATTTCAGCCACTCGCTTGGTCGTCCCCATGACGTTTGTTGGGTTCACCGCTTTATCGGTTGAAATCAACACGAATTTTTCGACATCAACCGCAACGCTCGCCTCGGCAACCACTTGCGTGCCAATCACATTGTTACGAACCGCCACACGAACCTGAGTCTCAAGCATGGGGACATGTTTATACGCTGCTGCGTGAAACACAACCTGCGGCTTAAATCCTCGAAACACATCATTCACAGCGACCGCATCAACCACACTCACCAGGGCCGGCTCAACCGAAATCCCAGGAAAGTTTTTCATCAACTCTTGTTCCATACTGTATAGATTAAACTCATTGTTATCAAGAATAAGTATTTTTCCAGGTTTAAGTGCCATGATTTGTCGACATAATTCAGAACCAATGGAGCCGCCTGCGCCGGTTACTAAAATTCGACGTCCATGAATACTGGCCTCAATCTTGTCCCACAATAACTCAACCTGATCACGCCCTAAGAGATCTTCAATCTTAACTTTACGAAGCGCATTAACGTCCACCCGCCCAGAAGCCAGCGCCTGCAAGCTAGGTAGTGTATGAAACGGAATATGGCTCGCCTCACAATAATTCACCACGCGTCGCATGGCGGCGGAGCCTGCTGAGGGGATAGCAATAAACAAAAGATCCGCCTGACACTGCGCCACCAACTCGGGCAACTGAGGAATGGTCCCGAGCACGCGAACCCCATGCACTTCAAGACCGCGCTTACTTTTTAGATCATCAACCAACCCCACAGGGGTATACGCACGCGTACGCTTTAAGTCACGCACCAATCCTTCGCCGGCTTGACCTGCACCAACAATCAACACCCGTTTAATACTGTCCATCGAGTCAAATTTGCCGTGCGTCTCACCATAATAACGCAGCAAAAGTCGTCCGCCACAGAGCAAGGACATCAGGATAAAGCAATACAAGGGCAAGACCGAGCGTGGGATCAGCTGAAGAGAAGAGCATAGATAAAGAACAGGGGTCACGAGTAACGTTGCCGTTAATGTCGCGCGCACAATTCGCGCCACATCACTCAGCGAGGAATAACGCCACAAGCCACGATACACCTTAAAATAATAGTAACAAGCAACTTGAATCACAACCAAAGCAGACAACGCAATCAACGACTCCCTTGCCATCAGATGCTGTGGTAACGCATGCATGGTGTATTTCAGCCAATAAGCCAACGCCCAGGCAACCGGAATAGCCAGCACATCAAAAGCAATAACGGGTAATTTTGAACGTATTTTTTGAAAAAAAGGTGTCATCTTGTCCCTGTGATCACTCGGCTGATATCCCTCCTGGCATCTTACACCAAGTTTGATTCCATTGGGTATACGTAATGGAATTCCACTGAAAATATTCTCAGCGTTGCAAGGACAACGTCGCCTTCCCATGTCAATGTGGCCATGCTATATTTTTATTTGTTCGCATAAGACACGGCTTCGTGGGTTTGTCTATTAGTTATACATAGAAATCTTCGGATAAGCTAAATTAATAATAGGAGATAAAATGATATTAAGAAAAATTTCAATCGTTACTTTTGCGTTAAGTGCTCAAGCATTAATGGCCGGAACAATGGGCCCTGTATGCTCGGATAAAGACTCAACGGCCTGCAAAGCGTCGCTATGGGAAGTAGGCGGCTCCGCACTCTATCTTCAACCCGTAAACAATAGCTTTAAAACTGCGCCAATCGGTTTATCATCCTTGAATGGATCCGACCTAGCGGTCGGTAAAGATTTCCCCTGGTCATGGGGCTTCAAATTAGAAGCGGCCTATCACTACACCCAAGCCAATGACTTAGCCCTGAATTGGTCTCGTGTGAATACGTCAATGTCAGGACACTCATCACTCAATACACCCAACATTATTTCATTTGGTCTGTTAGGCAAAGTGACGGTTGAATCATTGGACACGCAGTACGCCGCGGCTCAAAATTGGGACGCAGTGAATATTGAATTAGGACGACGTGTTGATTTTGGTGAGCAGGACACGCTTCGTTTTTATGGCGGAGGACAGTATGTTCGACTTAAAAACAGCGAGAGTACTCATGCCGATGCACGCACAAGTGCTGACACCATTCTGCTAGATATTCCTTCATCACCGACGAATGGAGCAATATCTCAAGCATCAACATACAATGGTTTCGGCCCAAGGATTGGTGCCGATCTGTCTCATACACTCGCCTACGGTGTATCACTCTATGCCAAAGGTGCAACAGCCGTTTTAGCCGGAAATAATAACGCATCATTAACATCAACTGTCCTCGATAATCCAACCAGCACAATAAAATCAAACGCCGTTTCTGTCGTGCCTGAATTTGAAGCAAAATTAGGCGCTACTTATGATTACTCATCCTTTAATGGTGCTTTAAAATTTGATGCAGGGTGGATGTGGATCACGTACCTGAATCTACGAGGTATTAATAAATTTAAGCAAGATGACTTTTCAATCGAAGGGCCATATATTGGCATGAAGTGGGTTGGCCAAGTAATGTAATTATTGACCCTTATTTATTATTTTCAAACGTACTTTTGTTGTAAAACAAGGAGAAATTTATGCGTAAAATGAACGGATTTATTTGTATTTTAAACGTATTAACATTGACCTGTGTCCATGCATCGACCACGGCTCACCCCCCTCAACTGGAGGCCGGCGACACTAAAAAACAATTCACCTCCTCTGCTGTCTTGACTCTAAATTGGCTGATTCATGAGCAAAGAATCCAAAAAGACAATGGTGTCGTCATTAAGATTCCTGCAGCAACCTATCAATTGACGCTGCCATTCACCCAATATGAAACAAACGGCCAATCCATCAACTCAAATAAACAGTATCAGCTGGATAAGGTTTACAATTTTAATATCCACTCCGATTTAAGGCCCTGGGTTCTAAGCGATAGTGCAGGAAATAATCTGATTAAATGGGCAGGGTTAAGCCGCGATATGCATGTTTCATTTATTCCTGTACAGGATAATCCAAACAATACGCCGTCCGGACAGAGCCGTACAAATAATCTAGCTCCTTCTGGCATCATAAAAATAGACAAGCCCATTACATTGATAAAAAATAACAAGCTATTTGCACGTATCGACGCTGCTAATATAGAAAAAAGTAGCGCCGTTGAAAATGATCTCATGAGCATATCCATCAACGGAACATTTAATGAAATGGCCTTCGTTAGTCTCAACAAAAAATACGGACCTGGTGCGTTCTCACTCGTCGCAAATAAATTAGATGCTAACGTTGTAGCGGAAATGGAACAAGAGTTTGCTCACATGAACGATGTGACGGCTGAAGAAAAAATACAGACGCAGCTAAAAATACTGACTCTGTTTCCGGCCCTCTATAAAAACGGAGCTCAACTCTCAGGAACCTTTCGTATGCGCACACCATCTGGACAACTCGATGATCAATTCACAATCGATTTATCTAGTCTTGTTGCCAACGCTATGCAATTCTCAAACATTGTTCCCTTGATGTTTGGTTTGGCATCGACGGGGGCCAGCGATCAACTCGCTCTTGTCTTTCCAATTCTTGATGTGACTAAAGGTCATCACAAAATCTCGATGCCTAAACAAGACCTGAGTGATTTCACGCAGATACTACAATCCGATCGAATAAGTTATCGAACAACGGGCAATCCTATTACGTTTGCTACGTCCAATACACCATCACATGCCAATGATATGGTGCGATCCATTGTTCATGATGGCTTATTCGGCATCCAAGATGAACAATATGTTACAGCGGTTGATTTTGATCGAGGGCAGATACTAACAAATAACAAATCATTTGTTTTAGAGATGCTCAATAACTAAAATGTTGACTTGCTACACTACGCACCGTCAACACATTACATGTTTTTATATTCATTGGCACCCGTTGTGGGTGCCTTTTAAACCGTTCTCTTATCAAAAAACTAGCTATTTTATGGCCTTATAAATGCTATATCGATAATACGACTGTGTTTGTTTTTTACTGCTAAACGTAACGTGCATATGATAAAACGATTGATGGTTCAACTGCTCAGCCAAACACATATCCGCTGGCGTATACTGTGCGACGCCGTCCACCACCAGCGCTGTTAAAATAATCACGTCTGGTTTGCTCAACAACGCCTTCTGACAAAAACGCGTGTACATCCCCTCTCGTGGGCCCTGCGTCATGGCTGCATTATTCAAACAGTAGGAATCGGTAAACCGCAGCGAACTTCGATAAGGAATCAAGCCACTGTCTGCCAACACGACACGCTCCCCGTGTGCCGTATGATGAAAAAGCCAGGTCACCACACGTTTTCGCAACTGCTCGCCTGATTGTGGGTTTTCAGTAAAATGCCGGTATCCCGCGAGACTAAGCGTTGGAATAAACACAACAAGCATCAACAATGACACCACATACACGAGCCATTCACGTGCCACCACGCGCATGATCCCATTTAATGCAAGCGGTAACAAGAGAGCAAACGCCGGCAAAAACAGGCGATTGTAAAACGCCACCACTGGATCAGCACCGACACACAGCACCAAATACAGAACACTCGGCCAGACTAAAAAATCAAACCCTCTCCCCCGTTGCCGCCATAAGGCCAGGAGCGCGCAGACCATAAAAGGCCAAGCCAAACACAGGTAGGCTCGATCCAGATGGAGGTTCCAAGGATCAACCAACCCCTTGCAATACACCGGATTTGGAAATAACCGCCCAAAATAATGCCAACGCCAGATAAAATAGGGCAAAAAGCAAAGCGCAAGCACACCACCAAACACACAAAAACCGCGCCAAGACCTCCATCGTCCAACCGCAACCAAACCCAAAAACAAGACCATCAGCGCAAGCGCTTCCGGCCGCGTCATGCCTGCGACAGCAAGACAAACACCAGCAAAAGCAAACCAACGCATGCGATACTCCGATCGCTCGAGAGGATAAGCGCGATAACCCAACCCGCGTAAAAGAAAATAAACCGAAAAAACAACCAGCGCCTCATACACCGCGGTTTCTAACCCACTCACGGTCCACAAAATTTGCCCACGGTAAGCCAGCAACCACACACACGGAATAAGTGCGAATCGCGCCCTCACCCACAAACGAGACAGCAAAAAAAGAGCGCCTGTCAGCATCCAAAGCCCAACAACACCCACGCCCTTCAACATCAACACCGGATCAACATTCAAAAAATAAGCAAGACGCCCCAACAGCAAAAAACTAAAATTAGAATACCCCTCAACCGGCGATTCCCCCACATTCCACAGCAAACCTAAACCGGTCGCCCAATGCTTGGCATAGCGCAGCGTGATGTACATGTCATCAATGGTAAACGGCCAAACCGCTTGTACTTGAAGAATCAAGAGATAAACAAAACAAAGGATGAGGAGTGCTATCCAGCAAAGACGAGTCAGGCTCATTGCATAAAAACTTCGCAAGGAGAAAACATATCGTCCAGCGATAGTCCTCGATAAATGAGATGATAGCCACTTAACTCTTTATCCACTAGCGGCTGCGCTTTCCACGCTAATTCACCTAATTTAATGCGCTTTTTAGAAAGCTTCACTTCCACGATGACCGCATATTTCTCTCGATCATTCACTGCAATCATATCAATTTCATGCTGATTGGTTCGAGCCCAATGGCTTCCAATTCGATTAAATTGCTTCGAATCTTTAAATGTCTCAATAAAGTATTTTTCTAAAAACTTGCCCGAAAACGTATCAAAATCAGACATAATGATGGATTTAACATAATCATAATTTTCAATTTCCATAGCACTTTGATATTTATAGATAAATCGAAACCAAAAGTTCAAAAAATTATCATCAATGAGGTATTTTTGTACTCGACCGTTTGGTTTTGAAAAAAGAGGCCTTGCCGTCTTAATCAGACCATAGTCATTCTCCAATCGATCTAAATAACCCCCAATGCTTTTCCCTAGCATTGATTCTATTTCTGAACGCGATGTTTTTGAACTGGCAATCAACGATAAAATGGAGAAATAAATAGCATACTCTTTTCCAAACTCTTCAATCAGAAGATCACGTCCTTCATGAATAAATATCGAGCTATTATCAAAGAACACATTGAGAATAGCATCCAGATCAAATGCGTTATGATCAGCCAATATTTCAACATACTTTGCAACCCCTCCTGTCATCGCATAAAAAGCAAGCATTGATTTAGGATTTATTTTCACCTGATAATCAGTAAAAATTTCATGCAGCGTTCCAATGCCAAACGGTTTAAGGATCATTTTTTTGTTAGCACGACCGTACAAGGGCTCTTTCGCATGTTCGAATATTTTATGCATCAACGAGTAAATTGAACCCGATAAAACCAAATTTAATGTTGAATGATCCTTGTATCGGTCCCATAGGTTTTGAATTTCAGAATAAATCGCTGGATTAATGGAAAAAAACTCTTGAAATTCATCGATAGCCAGGGTGAAATGCCGTGTCTTTGATAATTCCAACACGTACTCAAATAATGTTGAAAACTGTGTAAACTCTCCATACACTGTCACGCCAAGACCGGATTGAATCTGTAAGCGGAACTCCTCACATAACAGACGCTCTGATTTTTTTGAAACGAAAAAATACACCAACTGCTCTTGGAAACACGCTAATATTAATTTCGTTTTGCCTACCCTGCGACGACCAACAATAAAGCTCATCTGCGCAGAATCATTCGCTTTGACCTCCATGCTTCGCAGGGTACTTATTTCATGTTCACGATTATAGAATCTCATTATAGAAACCCAGGTTACAGTAACTCGCATTGCTATAATAGCAATGCGCAGTGGGGAGAGCAAGGTAGCTCAACGTAGAAAGGAAGTATCTTCTCAGTTACAATGCCCAACATCATTGTACCCCGACATGGCTTTGTTTCCTAACCCTGATCCCTTCGGCATTTCCCAAAATTTAGGCGGTTCTATAGCTTGCAGGCATCCCCAATGATGTCATTTTATTAGTCACTCCACAGCCAATCATCGCCTCTTCTTTTTGGTTAACAATCCCCCTCGCATGCATCGCATTTCCAAGAATACGCTGGTACCGTTGCACACCAAGTTCAGATAAATTCCGCCGCCCATACTGCCTTCTTTTTTGCCAGCCCATTCGTCCACGAGCCGCAATTTCAATAATATTACTATTGCGCTGGGGAGCCGCTTTATCATTTAAAACAGCATTTGACTTGGGTGGAATGACGACGTCAACAGATGGAGAATGATTAACAACCGCATCATATACGGGTGTCTCATCATACGCGCCGTCGCCTGAA
>CANISA010000039.1 GCA_947470005.1 Legionellaceae bacterium
CCCTTGATACCCGTACCCTAATTGAATACTGCTCTTTTCACCTAAAAGAATGCTGTAGGTCACATCGCCTCCGAAGCGATCGGCACTGTAAGCACTAACATCCAATTTTTTAGGGTCCACTGTTTGATAATAAAACCCTACACCCCGACCAACACCGGTGTTCGTGTAAAATGGGTTATAATAATTCAACGAATAATCCTGCCCCCAATAACTCGCGTTGAATCCAACGCCCACAGTTCGTCCTGTGCCTAAAAAGTTGTATTGGTTGATCGACGCATTAAATTGTGGTCCTGTTGTACCATACCCCGCTGAAGCACTGGCTTCCGCAGAAGGTGACTCCGCAACATTGACATCCAAATCAACTTGGTTATTCGCACCCGGCACCGGCGTAGTCTTCACGCTAATGTCTTTTAAATAATTGAGTAATCGTAATTGACGCTCAGACTCTTTAATATTGTGTAGGGATAATAACGCGCCTTCATCCTGACGAATCACATTCCGTAACACATAATCTCCCGTTTTTGTGTTCCCATGAAAGTTAATCCGGCGCACATAAACGTGCCGGCCTGGATCAACCACAAACGTAATAAACACAGTCTTCGTCTTCTCATCAATGCGAGGTTCTGCATTAATCGCTGGAAATCCATACCCGACATCTCCTAGGGCCAGCCCGACGTCAGAGATGCTTTCTGTAACTTGTTTACGAGAAAATACCTCCCCTTTCTTCACTTGAATCAATGCGTCTATTTTTTCTTTCGACAACACGGTTTTTCCAGCAACGGCAAACCCTGAAAAGCGATACTGTGGTCCCTCGTCAATATGAATATTAATAAAGACATCTTTTTTATCAGGTGCAAGCAACACTTGCGATGAAACAATATTAAATTTCAAATACCCTCGATCCAAATAAAACGAGCGTAATGCTTCCAATGATGCATCCATCGCCGCTTTAGAATAATGATCTTTTTTCGTAAAATACGTGAACATCGTACTCGGCGACAACGCCAACTCCGGTAACAACACCTCATCTGAAAAATCATGATTTCCAATGATTTTGATTTCTTTAATTCGTGAAACGCGCCCTTCAGAAACCGTAATGTGAAGCGCCACTCGATTCTCCGTCAAGGGGCTAACGGTCGATTCAATGCGTGCATTGTATTTGCCCCTCGCGTTGTAGGCTTGCTTCAACTCTTTTTCCAGGTGTTCCAATGAGGCGCGTTGGAACACGCGGCCTTTAGCTAAACCGAGTTCTTTGAGAATCTCTTTCATTTTGTCATCTGGAATTTCTTTATTGCCAACAATCGCCACTGAACCTATTGTTGCACGCTCCACGACTTGCACAATCAACGTATTGGCTTGGCGTTCCAGAACCACGGATTGGAAAAATCCAGTTTCATACAACGCACGAATAATTTGTGGTGTGGACGACGGCCCAATTTCTTCGCCCACTTGAACGGGTAAATAATTAAGCACTGTTCCCATTTTTACACGTTGAAGACCCGTAATTTTAATATCTCGAACAACAAAACCAGACCCAGTACTCACCTCAGCACTCACCCCAGTCGACCACGTCAGAGCAGAGGCATAACACACTGCCAAGGCAATTTTCTTACTTGATTTTTTCATTATTATGATTACATCCAGCTCACGACCCAACCAATCGAGTCAAATCATTCCTAAGGGCCACATTCATCAGCCCCCTAAAGGCCAAACACACAGACCGGCGTAAAGCAAAGGTGCTGCTGCAATGAAACTATCCAATCGATCAAGAACGCCGCCATGACCAGGAAACAAAGCCCCTGTATCCTTCAACTGACACCGCCGCTTTAACATGCTGATGAAGAGATCCCCCAGGATTGAAATCAACACGGTGCTCACAGCAAGCCCAAACCAAGCGACCTTAAACGCAGGAGAAAACCAAATCAAACCCAAACCAGCAACAAGCATCGCCAACACGAAGCCCCCCAACGCCCCCTCCACCGTCTTTCCTGGGCTCACCTGTGGAATGAGTCGGTGCGCCCCCCACTGTTTCCCCACCAAATAAGCGCCAATGTCTGTTGCCCAAACCAAACCAAACAGATAAATAATCAGGTCCTTGCCCTGAGGCTGATGATAGATTGCAGCAATCACCCCAAAAACCAGCGGCAAGAGTACAACGCAAACACCACCCACGACCCAGGGCTTGCCCCATATAGTTTGGGAGCGAGGATAAGTCAACACCGCGATAGCAATCAATCCCCAAATCAGCAAGCCCGCGACAAGCCATGCGCACAGAACGGACATACAGAGCCATGAGAAAACACAAATCGACACAAGAAAAAGAACTTTTCCCACGCGTTTCGTCAGTGGAATCAACATCAACCACTCCCATCCGGCAGCAATCACAAACGCCATCGTTAAAAACCCTAAAACCCAAGGGCTGGCCTGCTTAATCAGAAGTAATACCAACGGGATCAGCACAAGGGCGGTCCAAAAGCGCTGTTTAAACATGATTCATCTCAACCTCTTGTGATGACGTTTTCCCATACCGACGGATGCGAGAAGCAAAGTTATCCAATGCTTTTTCAAATTCGCTAGCCGTAAAATCTGGCCAATACACCTCAGAAAAATAAAGCTCGCTGTACGCCAGCTGCCAAAGAAAGAAGTTACTGATTCGCAGCTCACCACTCGTTCGAATTAATAAATCAGGATCCGGCAAACCTTGAGTACTCAGCATGGTTGCAAACAAACCCTCATCAATATCCTCAGGCGCGAGTGCCCCGTCTACAACACGATGAGCCAGCGCACGAGCCGCTTGCACAATATCCCAACGTCCGCCGTAATTCATCATCACGTTTAAAACGAAACAATCATTACTCGCGGTCAATGTTTCAACTGACTGGATGCACGTTTGTAAAATATCTGTTAACTGCGTGCGATCGCCAAAAAAACACACACGAGTACCTTTCTCATGCAAGCTGTCCATTTCACGCGCAATCGATTCAATAAAAAGTTGCATGAGAAAATCCACTTCTTCAGCAGGGCGCGACCAATTTTCAGTGCTGAAGGTGAATAAACTTAAAATAGGGATCTTCTTTTTCAGGCAGGCCTCAACCGTGAGCTTCACCGCTTCAACACCCATGCGATGCCCTTCTACACGGGGCAATCCGCGATGAGTAGCCCAGCGGCCGTTACCATCCATCACAATTGCAACATGCTTCGGTAATTTTTGATTCAAGCTACTTCATCCATCAACAAAAATGGCCTATAGTCTAACCTCTTTATTGCAAAAGTTTAAGAGAAATTCATGCCCACGGACCCGTTGGTTTTAATGGTTCTGGATGGTTGGGGGTATCGCGAAGACACCTCACACAATGCCATTGCAGCCGCACACACCCCTCAATGGGATACTTGGTGGAAAACTCACCCTCATGTATTACTCAATGCATCCGGGCACGCCGTGGGTTTACCGGATGCCCAAATGGGCAATTCTGAGGTGGGGCACATGCATATCAGCGCCGGACGCGTGGTGCCTCAAGATTTGACTCGCATCAATCAAGCCATAGCACAGGGCGACTTTGATCAAAATTCCGCCCTGCTTGAAACAATTAATCTCATGAAACACGAGAAAAAAACAGTCCATGTCATGGGCTTGCTTTCTCCCGGTGGCGTTCACAGCCATGAAGAGCACCTGTTTGCCTTTCTAAGGCTCTGTGCAGCACACGACTTTTCTAACGTCGCCCTGCACCTTTTTTTAGATGGTCGGGACACCCCACCCCAAAGTGCCATCACCAGCCTGGCTGCCTTGAAAAAAACATTAAGACAATACCCCGTCGCAGTCATTTGCTCATTAACAGGACGTTATTACGCGCTAGACCGCGATCAACGTTGGTCACGAATTGAACCTGTGTATCGATTACTCACAGAAGCCGTGAGTGACGAGTACGCCAATACTCCCGAAGAGGCTCTCGACTCATGTTATGCGCGAGGAATTCATGATGAATTTATTCCGCCCACGCGAATTGGTACAGGCGGAGCCATTCAAGACGGTGATGCCGTGTTTTTCTTCAATTTCCGAGCCGATCGTGCACGGGAACTGACTGAGGCGTTCATCAGCCCCACGTTCGAAGGCTTTCACCGAAACAAAAAGCCCCTGTTGGCGCGTTTTGTTAGCATGACGCGCTTCTCCGAACACCTGGACACCCGGTGTGTTTTTCCTCCCCTTCAGCTGCACGCTACATTGGGAGAAATCCTCGCGGCTCATGGCTTACGCCAACTTCGCCTGGCTGAGACGGAGAAATACGCGCACGTCACGTTTTTCTTCAATGGTGGTTCTGAGCATATTTTCCCGAATGAAACACGGATCATTATCCCCTCCCCCCAGGTTGCAACGTATGATTTAAAACCGGAAATGAGTGCAAAATTACTCACAAAAACACTCGTAGACGCCATTCAAACGCGTGCTTACGATGTCATCATTTGCAATTATGCCAACGCAGACATGGTCGGACACACCGGTGATTTCCAAGCAACTGTTCTAGCCATTGAGTGCCTAGACGAGGCCATGCACGCTGTTGGGGAGGCCTTGCGTCAAGTCAATGGCCATCTATTAATCACGGCAGATCATGGCAATGCCGAATCCATGTTTGATGATAAAACCCATCAACCTCACACCGCCCACACAAGCCAACCCGTCCCTTTGCTTTATATCGGTCATCCTGAGTGGACGTTCAACACATCTGCCGGCAGCTTAGTCGATATTGCACCAACGGTGCTGACCTTGCTTGGCATTGCTCCCCCGCCGGAAATGACGGGCAAATCACTGCTCATTCAAGGAAAACCAAAGGCATCATGATGAATCAACGGCGCTCCACAGGGATCTCAACGATACTCCCTACCCTCTTCGGGATAAGCATGCTCTTGATGGGAGATATGTGCGCCCGCGCCGCGGTGACAACGGCTTCGCGCATGAAAACCCAATTGAACCAAGTCGAAAATAAAATGGGCGAATTGCAACACACCCTGACAAATGCAGAAACCACACGCCGTGGTCTTTATCAAGCGTTAGCCGTTACAGAAAAACAAATGGGTGAACACATCCATACACTCCACACCGTGCGCCAGGATATTACAAATAAGCAGCAAGCAGTCATCAGCATGCAGCATGCAGTCGACAAGAACCAGCAACAATTACAAACACAACAGCAAGCACTCGCCAATCACGTGCGAGCACGTTACCAAATTGGTAACATTCAACCCTTGCAATGGTTACTCAACCAAGACAACCCTCAGACAATGAGCCGATTACTGACGTATTATCAGTATGTGGTTCAAGCCGATCAACACCTCATTCAGCAAATACGTGAAACAACAGACACACTCGCTGAAAACCAAAACAAACTTCACGCGGAGTTCGTTACCTTGCAACAGCTCCAACAAACACTCCTCTATCGTCAGAAAAGACTCGCTGAGGTCAAGCGCCAACATCACACCGTGATTCAATCCTTGAGTGAATCCATTCAAACAAAACAACAAGCACTTGCTGATTACCGCCGCGATCAAGCGCATTTGCAGACCCTCTTAGTGAAGCTATCGCATCCCCTCCCCACGCGCTTGCCACCCCAAACGATGCCTTCTGCTATTCGATTCAATGCTAAATTTTCCAATCCATTAAAAACCAATCCGCAACGTGCACAAAAACTCAATCAAGGCATGATTTTCTTTGCGCCTCGAGGCACTCCTGTTTCTGCTGTTTTGCCAGGAAAAGTCGTTTTCAGTGACTGGTTAAACGGCTACGGCTTACTGCTTATTATCGATCACGGTCAAGGCACAATGAGCCTTTACGCACACAATGAGTCACTCTTCAAATCCAAAGGCGCCTCCGTCAAACAAGGAGACCAAATCGCCATCGTTGGACACAGCGGTGGATTACGTGAAAACGGTCTATACTTCGAACTAAGACGCCGTGGAAAAGCAATCCCTCCACGTCAATGGTTGTCTTAATGTCTTCTGGTTCGAAGGAGAAACACATGCGTTGCAAACAGCTCTACCGCCTTACCCTGACGACCGCCGTCTCTTGCGTTTTGTTATTTCCGACGATCACTTATGCCTTATCAAGTGCCGAAGAGGAGCAAGGGATCCCCATGGAGGATGTGCAACGGTTCTCCAATGCCATTGCACAAATCAAACAGTACTATGTCAAACCGGTCAGCGACAAAGAATTATTTGATAATGCCATTCGTGGAATGCTCAGCGGTCTTGACCCTCATTCCGGCTACCTCAACGAAGAAGATTTCAACGAGTTGCAAACCGCAACCAGCGGTGAATTTGGTGGTCTTGGGATTGAAGTCACCATGGAAGAAGGGGTGATCAAAATCATTGCCCCGCTTGCTGATACTCCCGCATCCAAGGCCAAAGTTAAACCAGGCGATTACATCATTAAGGTCGGGGCACGTTCTGTCCAAGGCATCGATCTCAAAGAGGCGGTCAATTTGATGCGAGGAAAAGTGGGAGAGCCCATTACCTTGACCGTGTTGCGTAAAGGAGAAACCAAGCCATTGCTCTTCACCTTGGTACGCGAAAACATTCAAATTAAAAGTGTTCAGCAAAAACTTCTAGACAATCAATATGGGTATATTCGCCTCGCTCAATTCCAAGCGCTGAGCGCGCAGGACATGATGAAAGGCATTGCCGAGCTTAAAAAACAAGCAGGTGGTCAACTCAAAGGATTGATATTGGATCTTCGCAACAACCCAGGCGGTTTATTGGACTCAGCCATTGAAATCGCTGATGCTTTCATTGATACGAAAGGGCCTGGTACCAAACCAGAGTTGATCGTTTACACCGAAGGCCGTCTACCTGGTTCAAGGTTCACAGCCATAGCCAAGCCCGGTGATGTGCTTGGGAATGCCCCGATGGTTGTCTTAATTAACAGTGGATCTGCATCGGCTTCCGAGATCGTCGCCGGTGCGTTAAAAGACAACAAACGAGCCATTATCCTAGGCACTCGAAGCTTTGGGAAAGGCACCGTTCAAACGGTATTACCACTGGATAATAAACACGGCATTAAATTAACAACCGCGCTTTATTACACCCCAGCTGGCACATCCATTCAAGCGCAAGGAATAACCCCAGACATCGTGATTGATGAAATTGCGATCCCCAAAACAACACTCGCGAAAGATAATGCATTAGATTACAGTGAGGCTGATTTAGGTGGGCACCTATTGAACACGAATAAAACCAAAGAGGCCACCAAAAAATCCCCCTTAGCCTATGAACAAAGCTTATTACACGAAGACTACCAACTTTACTCAGCACTCACCATTCTAAAGAGCTTGGCTGTGGCAAAACAATAAAATCTCTTCTATAATCTGACGGTTCGGTGTTGTCATACCGGACCATCATGCTTATGTTCACTAAGGATTTTTATTGTGATTGACCGACTTGTTGTTCTATTTACTTGCCTTTTTTCCCTGTGTTGCTTCACTCCCTTATTCGCCTGCCCCCCCGCCGCCAATACCAACGAACCTGGTTTTTGTAGTTCATTTAAATTAGCCGCACAATGCCATTGTTCCTCATCCGGTGTGCCCGCTCGCTTGTGCACAGACATGAACACGCTCTATAATCGTATGCTTGTTATTTTTGGTACGGTGAAGAAAGCATGTGAGTACCAACGTGATACGCCAACGCAAAACTGCATCGATGCGTGGAATTGTTATCGTTCAGGCGGCTTTAACTCTCAACATGAACTGTGCAGCAGCACGGGTGTTTCTTGTGCGTAACATATTCATCCTACTATCATTATCATGGACGTCAGCGGCTTTTTCACTTGAAGCCCCTGACGTAAACGATCCGTTTCGTTTTGCACTCTACGCGGGCGGCTCTGGAGGATATGGTGCCACCACATGGGCCGGATTAGTGCCTTCTGAAGACAACCAAAATGTGGCCATCAGTATCTCCGCACCGACGCTTGCAACCGAAGGGGGAGCTGTATGGGGCTTGTTTGCAGGGTATGAACTCAGCCCTTATTTTGCAATTGAAGCCAATTATATGCATTACCCCGATGCAACCTTAACCTTCGATGAAATTAGTTTGTTTGCGTTTGATCATAATGACCGAGTCACGCTCACCACACACACAGACACAGCCTCTCTCATAGCAAAAATCATGTTGGTTATCCCTCGCACAACCGTTCGCGCTTTTTCCAGTGCAGGGGTTGCCGAGATTCGTCGTAAAGATGAAATCAATGAGATATGGCAAGTGAGTCCAACATTTGGCGTTGGCTTTAATTATAATTTAAACGCGCATACCATGGTCGAGATTACGAATAATTACACCGCAGGATATGGCGAATCCGAAATAAATCCCGTTAAAGATTATGTCCCTTTTCTTTACTCGATTTCTTTGAAATTAGCGTATCGGGTGTGATATTTTAACTGTTTCCTGTGCTTCATCCACAATAGAGGAATGATTATGCGTAACCCATTAGCTATTAGTATTATTCTTACAGTAGGGCCTGTTGACATTTGATCCGCCAATAAAATGAGATAACTTATTAAAAATAAGGTTATTGTTCAAGGTGCGATGAATGTAGGCTGGCGCAAAGTCGCGCCGGGGGAGAGGCACAATACATAATTAATCATATGATAAAAAACAGATTTTTTCTTAACTTAGTGCTATTACGGTAATAGCTTATTCAACCATTTAGGCAAATACCAATTCCAGCTTTTAACCAACACCATGGTCGCCGGAACCAATATACTGCGTATTGCAAACGCGTCAACAAAAATTGCGACAGCAATGCCTAACCCGAATTCTTTAACCATCAGCACATCTGCAACCATAAATGAACCACAAATACAGATCACAATCACCGCCGCACTGGTTATAATTCGGCTGCTGTGTTCAATGCCAAAAATAATGCTCAATTCATTATTTTTTGTTTTGCGATACGCCTCTTGAATACGTGTTAATAAAAAAACTTCATAATCCATGGAAAAGCCAAATATGGCACAAAACACAATAACCAGCAGGCTGATGTCCACGATGCCTTGAGGTTCAAAATGAAGAAACTGATGCAAATGCCCCTCTTGAAAAATAAAAACCAGCACCCCATAACTAGCAGAGAGGCTTAAGATATTCATAAAAATAGCTTTTAATGGCAAAAAGACCGAACGCAAAACAACCAATAAAATAAGATAAGTTAAACTAGTAATCCACGCGATGGCATAAGGAAAAATACGCGCAACAGTGTCGTAGACATCAACATTGATAACAGGGATCCCCGTTATGCGTAACGTAAGGCCTTTGCCTGGATTCATTTGGCGTAATTCTGAAATGAGTGTTTTTGTTTTTTCAGAATTGGCATTATATTTACTCACAAGACGGATTACCGTCAATTTTTTTCGCGTTGTCGTATTTAATAAAGACTGAATATCCGGGCCGGCACGATCAGAATCGTTGTAAAGTGCGAGGTATTGCGCCTTAGATAACCTTGGCAATGTCGTTACAATACTATTCACTTGAAGGATAAGCGGGTTCTCTTTCAACTCACTCGCGAAATCATACACCTTGGAAAGCGATCGAGGAGATAAAATTCGACCTTTAGGAGTAGATAAAACAAGTACAATCGGTGTGAGCTCATTTTCATTGAACGTTTCTTGATACGCATCAAAAAACTGCCGACTTTCTGAGTGCTCCGGCAGAATATGAAAATCAGATATCCCAAAACGCGCACTCAAGAAAGGGTA
>CANISA010000040.1 GCA_947470005.1 Legionellaceae bacterium
GATTTGATCTGCAGGTTGAGGCGGTTTTAATAAATCACTGAGAATTATGTCTAAGACAGATGCTTGTGGATTTGATTTTATAGACTGTTGCATACGTTGCTGTGCATCTCTCAACTTTTTGAAATTGTTTTCTGTATTTTTATGGCCAAATATATTAAGACTAACAGGAATGGAGCTTGGTAGGGCTCCAGGGTTCATACCAAAAAAAATGGATCCCCACTCATTCGGCGACTTACATAAGCTATAAACAAATAAATCATTATCATCTGTTTCTGTTATAAAGTCATATACATATCCCACAAGTGTAATCAGAGCTGTAATAGATATGGCCTCTTTATCAGATAGAGATAAATCAGATCTTGTCATATCCTTTCTATACTTGGAGCCTGCAGACGAATCCAGGTCAGCTAATTTCCATATAATTTTAGACATAGCATCACTATGAATTGAAAAACCAGACTTATCATCATGTAATTCTCTGCATTTTCTAATAAATCCTTTATAATTATCTCCATTTCTCCATGCATGAAATAAATCATGCCATATTAATAGAAAATCATGACAATCAGCGCCATGTGGCATTAATGTTTGATCTAAGTCTGGATGAGTGAATTCAACAGGTCTAGATGGCCCAGCCAATTTTTTTGCTGATGGATATAATATATCCATCAGCAATTGAACTTTGGTCAGCTGCCGATTACTATTTTCCGCAGCCGGCATTTCATCATATGCTCGTATCATCGTTGGTGTTTCTTTGCCAATCACTGCTGTAGGGAGAGTGGTCTCAACTCCATGAACAATGCTTGCCAAGGAGTTGAGCGTCTCCATTGTTGGTATTACAAAGCTTAAAAAGGGGGATAATGGATCATCTTGATTATATTGTGGAGAACGACACATGGTAGGTATTTGACATTCTACGGCATCCAAGTTAACAAGAAATAATACTGAGTCAAGGTCTCGAAAGAATGTTTCTGAATCTAATCCAGGTGATTCGGTGGGTTGATGTTGAAATTGATCTGGCTGTGTTAGAAAATCTAGCAGATTCGGCTCATGTAATACAATCAATTCTTTAAAGAATTCAATTGCAGTCTGCGAATGGTATTTTTGTAGTGAAAACAGTTTATTATTTGCTTCCCTTAGTTCACTAGGCTTTAAAGATAGTTTTTTTATGTAGTGAGATAAGAGTTCAGTAAAAAAAATATCATGATGAGCTCCCTTTACAAGCTTATGGTACAGAAAACTAACTTCCTGATGGCGAGGGAAATTTATTGTATAGTATATTAACTCATCATCATTAGATGGTGTTTTGAGAAGTTCTGTAAGCTTCTCTCTTTCTTGTACTCCCCAATAGTTAATAGATTTCTCAGGTCTGTATGGGCCGTTGTCATCACTTAATCTGAACCGAGAAAATTGTGCTGATAAAACATCTGGATCCTCTGGAACTTTCCCTGAATTAAAACATATCAGGCTTTCATACATTAATTTAGCCGTCATCATTTGATTCGTCGTGATCAAGTCCATCCTTAATGCAACGAACAAATGGCGGGTAAAATCTGGATGTTTATAATCGATAAGTTCGTATTGGTTGTTGGCTATGCAACTCACAATTTTTTCATTAAATCCATCATCTATCGGTTCTTGCAAACCCATCCGAGGTTTTGGATGTGGTTTAATTACTATTTTTTGTTCACCTTTCGATTTTAGAGATTTTAGAAATGCTTTAAATTTTTTAGATTCTCGAAGTGCTTGCTGGATTATGCTTGCAGCGGGAGCTCTATATGCATTATCTTCAACCACCGCCATGTATGCAGGGTTTTTTTTTGCCTCATCTAAGGTTATGCGCCTATAATTATTTTCTGGAGGATTCTCGGGCATGATATCTCACCAAAAAAAGTATGATCATAATTTGATTATAGTCTATGGTGTGTTGAACTTCAACTATAAGTCTCTTCCAATGTAGGATGACAACTGGTAGTGGGTTTAATTAACCCTGTGAATTTGTCTGTAACCCGCTTTACATATGGGTTTCAGCGCACCTCAACGGAAATTGCAGTTACAAGCCTATCAAGGGTTTAGATGTGCGTGCTGAAATACGGCGCGATTTTTCTAATCAAAACTGCATCATAGAGAAAAATGGAATTAGTTTAAGTAGCAATCAAGAGTCATATGCATTAGAGGGTATCTATAAATTTTCATAGTTACGTTTTTTATTAACTCACTGGCTTCCCTTGAATATCGATAATATTAAGTTTACCTGCACCCATTTTCATCTCATCAGAAAAGTCATAAACTGCACCAACAATCAGTAGCTCATCTTTTTTACTTTATCAGCAAATTTCTCGAGTGCTAACGCAACCTGCTGGTGAACGTTATCCTTCGTTGCATCAAGAATTGATGAGCCTGAAGTGAATCTAATTCTTTAATAATAGAGGGCTCTAATTTAGAGTAGTCATTATAATCTAAATAATCAACAAATACAGTGCGCCTGCTCCACGCAACACTTGAACCAGCAATTGCTTTTTCTGTTGTTTCGCGATCGATTGTAACGCATTTGCGTTGCGAGTTGGCTGATTATTCGCGCCGATAATGACATCCCCAGGCCTTAAGCCCGCACGCCATCCTGCGCTGTTCTCAGCGGCTCCGGTCAGTTGTACGCCAATAATATGCCCATGTAACGGCGAATCTTGTTCGAAGTTTCGAAGCGACAAACCGTACAGGAAGGGGTTTGACGATTGCAGTTTCTGTTCATGCTTTTTCACGTCGGTGACCACGGCTTGTAACTTTATTTCTCTGCCATGTCGTTTGACGATAATCGTGGCGTCGCTGCCAACGCGAAGCAAACTGATGGTTGTTTTGACTTGCGTTGCTTGCGTGATAGAGGTTTCATTGATTCGTATGATGATATCGCCTGGTTTTAAACCCGCGCTTTCTGCCGGTGAACCTTCATTGACTTGAGCAATCAATGCCCCTTGAAAATCTTCGGGGTACCCCATGGCCTGTGCAAGTTCAGGGGTGAGGTGTTGCACGAATATTCCCATCAATCCGCGGTGGATAGAACCGAATTTAATGATTTGTTGCGCCACATCTTTGGCCATGTTGATGGGGATAGCAAACCCAATGCCTACGTTTCCACCGTAAAGCGAAATAATGGCGGTGTTAATGCCGACTAACTCCCCTTTTACATTGACTAACGCGCCACCAGAGTTGCCTGGGTTAATCGCTGCATCGGTTTGAATAAAATTCTCTATTCCTTCGATGTTAAGATCACTGCGCTTCATGGCACTGACAATACCGAATGTAGCAGACTGACTGTTGCCAAAACTATTGAGGCCAAAAGGGTTCCCGATGGCCACAACAAAATCCCCGACTTCAATCGTGTCTGAATCGCCAATGGGGAGACTTTTTAGATTTTTTGCATCGATTTGAAGGACGGCCACATCCGTTTCACTGTCTGATCCAATTATTTTCGCCTTAAGACGCCGTCCGTCATTGAGGGTCACGGTGATCAACGAGGCGTTCCGAATCACGTGATCATTGGTAAGAATAAAGCCATGCTCAGGATCAATGATGACACCTGATCCAATGCTTTGAAATTTCTTTGGTTTTTCAAGTCCAGCTGGACCTCGATCTGGAACGTCTTCATCATCATCAGTTGCTGTGGGCATGCCTCCTGGTATAACACCTTGAACAGCCACGTTAACAATGGCAGGCATCGCTGTTTTTAAAACAGGGGCGAGCGTTGGCAACGTCAGTGAGGCGCTACTGGCCCAGCTGATTGAAAAAGGGAAGAATAGCAATGCACTTAAGAAAAAACGGGGTAGGTGCATCATTTTAGTTATCCTTGAAGTCGTTAAACCAGATAAGAGTACCCATTCTACCGGTTTGTGATTCGCGACGGTAGGAATAGCATGTAGTATTTTGCTCAAATGTGCATATATCGGAGTGATAAACCGCCGTCACGCCCTGTGATCGCAACACCAAGTCGGCCATAAGAGGCAGGTTGGCTAAACGACCATCAAAAGCGCTCGCAGTGAATGGGTATCGCCCCGTGAATTGCTCTTTAACCTCTTTGCCTACTTCATAGCAGGCTTGGCAAATCGCAGGTCCAATCCAGGCAAGTAAGGTTTCAGGTGGTGCATGCATCTTTTCAAGGGTGTGTTGAACAATGCCATTCAACAACCCTCTCCAACCCGCGTGAATGGCAGCGATTTCAGTGCCCGCTGTGTTGCATAGCAAAATGGGCAAGCAATCAGCGGTCATAATGACGAGAGGCTGGTTTTTTTGACGCGTAATGGCTGCGTCTGCCGTGCGTTCTTTGTCGTTTTCAATCACCACGCAACAGGTACTGTGTGTTTGCATGAGCCATGCAGGCTCACCAGGGAGAGCGAGTGACTCACGGAGTGCGCGCCTGTTGGCAAGCACGTTCGTTTCCTCGTCGCCCACATGCAAGCCTAGGTTATTGCTTGCGTAAGGGCCCACGCTTTGCCCTCCCCGGATGGAGGTAGACAGCGCACTGATGTTTCTTGGCGATGGCCAATGGGCGATGAGGTTAGGCAAGGGTTGTGTCCAGTGCAATGAGTAACGATTTAAAATCGTCGGGTAAAGGAGCCGTGAACGTCAACAGTTCGTCCGTTTCTGGGTGGTGAAACGCCAAGGAACACGCGTGCAACGCTTGCCGTTTGAAGTCGAGAAAAATCGTGCGGTTCTCAATACTTAAACCAGTTGGGTTACGTGTGCGCCCACCATAGAGTGGGTCGCCAACCACAGGGTGATTGACATGAGCCATGTGCACGCGAATTTGATGGGTGCGACCGGTCATGAGCTTTACGTCCAATAGGGTTGATCCCGCGTAATGTTGATGAACAGAATACGTCGTAATCGCCTGCTTTCCGTTGGTTGTCACGGCCATTTTCAAGCGATTGCGAGGGTGTCTACCATAGCCTGTGTCAATGAGAGCACCGACGATTACGTGACCATGAACCAAGGCAAGGTAATGGCGTTGAATGTCGCGGGCTTGCATTTGCCTGATGAGGGACGTGTGAGCGGCTTCTGTTTTAGCCACAACCAAGAGCCCCGTCGTGTCTTTATCGAGTCGATGAATAAGACCGGCTCGGGGCAAATGATGCAACGCAGGCTCATGGTACAACAACGCATTAACGAGTGTGTGTGCCGGGTTGCCCGCACCCGGGTGTACGACCAAACCGGCCGGTTTATTCACCACGAGGCAGGTTTCATCTTCAAACACAATGTCCAGTGGAATGGCTTCGGGCTTGAATGTGCGTGCTTCTACCGCAAGGTTTGGATCAAGAGGCGTGAGCGTCACGCACTCGCCGCCGTGTATTTTATCTTTGGGCTTAAACGGACGGTTATCGACGGTAACACGTCCTGATTTTAGCCAATCGGTCAGTTGCGAACGTGAATACGTGGGAAAGAGTTGAGCTAATGCGCGATCAACACGTAACCCACACCATTCACGAGGGATGATTTCCGTTATCACGTCGGGCTCATGCATAAAGAGCAGGAGACGAGACGTCGTCTGTTAATAAGCGTCCTCGTAACGAGTTAGGGAGTGCTTCGGTAACCTGCACCTCCACAAATTGACCTTGCAGTGTCAATGGCCCATCAAAATTAATCACGCGATTGCATTCTGTGCGAGAGGCCACCTGTGTTTCGTTCTTTTTAGACAGGCCCGTGACCAGCACACGCTGAGTGCTTCCAATCATGGATTGGCTGTAACGAGAAGCCTGAAGAAGCAAGCGATCTTGCAATATTTTGAGGCGTTGTTTTTTTATGTCCATCGGAGTCTCATCGGGGAGATTTGCGGCAGGTGTCCCTGGCCTTGCACTGTAGACAAAACTAAACGACGTATCAAAGCCTATCTCATGGACTAGATTTAACGTATCTTCAAAGTCTTGATCGGTTTCACCGGGAAAGCCTACGATGATGTCCGTTGATAATCGAATATCAGGGCGAACTTTACGTAATTTTCGAATTTTTGATTTGTATTCCAAGGCCGTGTACCCACGCTTCATGAGGCCTAGGATTCGATCAGAGCCACTTTGGACCGGCAAGTGCAGATGATTGGCCAGTTCAGGTACTTCGGCATATGCATTAATTAAGTTATCTGAGAAGGCCAGTGGGTGTGAGGTAGTAAACCGAATACGGCCAATGCCGTCGATGGCTGCCAGGTAGTGAATGAGCAGGGCCAAATCAGCGATATCACCCTGGTCCATCGGTCCGCGGTAATCATTGACATTTTGTCCGAGCAAATTAATTTCACGAACGCCTTGGCTCGCCAATTGATAGCATTCCGCGAGCACATCATCAAACGGACGACTGATTTCTTCCCCACGAGTGTAAGGCACCACACAATAGCTGCAATATTTACTGCACCCTTCCATGATGGATACAAACGCCACAGGACCTTCTGCCCGTGGAGCGGGAAGATGATCAAATTTTTCAATTTCAGGAAAACTAATATCCACAACCGCTTTCTTTGAACGGAGTCGTTCATCAAGCAGTGCGGGTAATCGATGCAAGGTTTGTGGACCAA
Organism: Legionellaceae bacterium; assembly: GCA_947470005.1. Classification (GTDB taxonomy): domain Bacteria; phylum Pseudomonadota; class Gammaproteobacteria; order Legionellales; family Legionellaceae; genus JAGVJT01. Next base: position 6,554 of record CANISA010000040.1, read on the forward strand.
ACACCATGTCGACGTAGGGCGCCCGTTTGAGGATATTCCCGCCTTCTTGACTCGCAACACATCCACCGACCCCAATGATTACATGTGGGTTTTTAAGCTTGTATTCGCGCCATTGACCTAATTGAGAAAACACTTTTTCTTGTGCTTTTTCACGAATGGAACAGGTATTTAATAAGACGACATCGGCTTCTTCCAACAGAGCCGTTTGCTCGAGACCATGAGACGCCAAGAGGACGTCGGCCATTTTGGATGAGTCGTACTCATTCATTTGGCAGCCATTGGTTTTAATGTATAATTTTTTTGCCATAACGCGTTATCCAATCCGTGAGTGTGTTGTAGAGCTCTGGGTGCTTCAAAAAATAAAATTTTATCAGCTTGATTAGTAATTGTCTATTTTAGAGTGAATACTGTTTAAAACGATAATTTTAACTCCTGCCAATATTGGTTGTATAAAGCAAGGGCTTCTTCCCCCACATCACGCTGAACATGACCGCGTTTCAGTGTTTCAGTTGAGGGGTAGACCATGGGGTTGTTTCGAATATTTTCAGGCAATAATTCACGTCCTGCTTGGTTTGTGATGGCATGTCCTTCTTTGAGCGCAACGCTGGCAGCGATTTTGGGCTCGAGCATAAAATTAAGAAAAATGTACGCTTCACTTAAGTGGGGCGCATTCAGAGGAATAGCTAAACAATCCACCCAGATCACAAACCCGTCGCTTGGATAGACAAATTGAATGGCTGGATTTTCCTTATGCGCTTTAAACGCATCACCATTCCAGGTTGTTCCGGCGATGGCGTCCTCGTCAATCATGATGGCTTGGATACTTTCGCTAGCAAACAATTTAATGTTGGGGGCAAGGGCTAACAAGCTGTGAAAGGCTTCACGTAAGTGTGTAGCATTGGTGTCATTCGTGGAATAATGCAAGCGGGCAAGTGCCATGCTAAAGACGTCGCGCGGGTCATCCAGCAACATCAATTGATTATGCCAATGATGCGACCACAAATCGGCCCAGCGGGTAGGGGGTGTTTTAACCCACCGTTGGTTATAAAAGATGCCTGTGGCACCCCAGATGAAAGGAATGCTGTAATGATTACCCCGATCATACTCATTTTGGGTGAAGTTTTTTGAGATGTATTTAAGATTTGGCAATTGCGCGTGATCGAGCTCACTCAGCATCCCTTGACGCCGCATGCGCTCCACAAAATAAGCAGAGGGGATGATAATGTCGTAGATGGGTTGCTGACTGGCACGTAATTTAGCAACCATGGTTTCGTTATTATCATAGGTTGAAAAATTGACTTCAATGCCCGTTTCTCTCTCAAAGGTCTGAATGACATGCTTCGGGATTTCGCCTCCCCAGGCATAAACATTCAGTGTCCTGTTGGCCATCAGCACGGCGGAAAATAAGCACATTACAAGGCAGGTTAACAGTCGGATCATGCTGTTTTCCGTGAAAAGCGGTGAGCCACAATAACCAACATCATGGAAAGAAGGAAGGTCATGCTGCACAACGCATTTAACTCAGGCGTTACCCCTGCGCGGACCAATGAATAAATGGTGAGGGGCAAGATATTAAAGTCAGGGCCTGAGATAAAATAACTAATAATCACATCATCAAACGATAAAGTGAAACCTAATAAAAATGCACTAAACACCGCGGGCCATAAGAGCGGTAATAAAACACGTGTTAACGCCGTTGTTCGGGTGGCGCCCAAGTCCAACGCACTGAAATAAAGGTTGACATCCAACGTCTCCATACGACTATTGATGGTAATGATGACAAAAGGAAGGCAAAAGGTCACGTGTGCAATCAGTAAACTAAAAAAGCCCAAGGGAATGGCGGTTACGTTAAAAAAGACCAACAAAGCCACGCCCAACACGATATCGGGCAAGATGATGAGCAGCAACAACAAGGTATATAGCGCGCGTTGCTTTTTACGCTGTGCTAAAAAAAGGTGCACACAAACGAGTAAACCGAAGACGCTCGCGATAAACGAGGCGCTCAAGCCTAAGAAAATGGAGTGAAAAAAAGCAAACCAAAGGTCACTGTCTTGAAAAAGCTCATGGTACCATTGCATGGAAAATCCATGCCAACGCAATGAAAAGCGCGCATTATTAAATGAATAAAGCACCAATACCCCAATAGGGAAGTACAGTAAAATATACACAAAGCTCAAGTAGGATCGTTGTAGCCATTGTTTCACGTGAGCGTTCTCCGATATTTCTTAGCAATAACGAGAACAAACACCAGTGCACCGGTGAGAAAGAGGCTTGTTGCGGCGCCTTCAGGCCAATTCTCCATGATGAAAAATTGATTTTGGATGAGGTTACCCAGCAAAATTGACCGTGCGCCGCCGAGCACATTTGGAATATAAAAAAGCGTCATGGCCGGTAAAAATACCAGAAGCGATCCGGACAAAATACCCAGCGTGGTGTTGGGTAAAAATACGCGAAAAAAGAGTGAGAATTTTCCCGCACCGAGATCTTGAGCCGCTTCCAGCAATCGAAAGTCAAATCGCTCCATTTGGGTAAAGAGGGGCAATACCATGAAGGGGAATAACGTATAAATCAAGCCAATGATCACGGCACCGTTTGAATACAACAGGGCCAATGGGTGATCAATAATGTGCATGTGCAAAAGAAGCGAATTGAGCACGCCATGGACTTTTAAAATGGCAATCAACGCGTAGGTTCGCACGAGCGAGCTCGTCCAAAACGGGATGATGATGAGCAAGACCAGCAAGGATTGATGTTTAGACTTCACCATAAAATAGCTAAACGGGTAGGCTAACAGTAGACAAGCACCCGTTGTAATGGACGCAATCAGCACGGAGCGCAGCATCACGTGGCCTATGAGTGGGTTAAACAGCGACGTGTAGTTATGAAGCGTGAAGGGGAGTGTGATGAGATGCTCCGGGCTTTTAGATAAAAAACTCGTCACCGCGATCAGGCTTAAAGGAAATAAGCCAAACAATAAGAGCCACGCATAAATAAAATAAACCGAACCAGGTTTAGCGTTCATGACGGGACTCGAAAGGCAACAAAACTTCCCAACCCGTGAACCATTGAACCCAAATCGCTTCATTGGGTGCGTATTCAAGCTCCTCGTCGTCTTCGTCAAAAAA
>CANISA010000041.1 GCA_947470005.1 Legionellaceae bacterium
GCCTTCGGCGAGAAGAATCGATGAAAATCATCATCAGTGAGGCGTGGACGATGAATTGCCTCAAACTCAAACCAAGCTGGACCAAAGGTGGAATCGGCCGCAGACTTGAGGGAATCAATGATGAACAACGAAAATGGCTGATAAAGGCCAATAAACAAGTTCCAGCCGGTCAGTCTTTGATTCCAAATGACAGAACCTATAAACAACACCTGAGCCACTATCAATTACAAACCAAGCAAATGGGAATCAACAAATGCCACGGGCTACGCCATGCGTATGCACAACGTCGTTATCATGAGCTGACCAAACAATTTGACCCAAATAAAATAGGTCTACTACCCCCTATACAAGGCGGTAAAGCATCCAATTTATTAAGCAATATTGAAAAAGCAATTGATCTCAGGGCCCGTGGAATAATTAGCCTCGAAATGGGCCATTCTCGAATATCGATCGTCAAAATTTATTGTGGTTAGTAGGTTATTATTTGCAGGGTAAAAACACGCATGACTAAAAAATTAAGAGCATGCAGAGGAGAGCTCGCTCTGATGACGTGCATCACCCCTTCAAGTGTACCCCAAAGTGTACCCCGTTGATTTTTTGAGAGAGACTTTATCGCGTAACTTATTGATTTTATTGGTGCCGTTGAGAGGAATCGAACCTCCCACCTATTGATTACGAATCAATTGCTCTACCAACTGAGCTACAACGGCAACGAGGCGAAGTATATCGCGAGCATCAAGACTGATGCAAGACCACGCCGAGTGTCCAGTCGTTCCCACTGTCTCCTGGGACGAGATGAATCGGTTCTTTGGGCATTAAGCCATAACCCTGAACCAACAGTGCATAATAATAGGCAGCGTTCAGGCATTCTAGATAAAGCATGTCATGCTTAGGGTATGCGGAGAGTAAGGACGTCCACGGGGCTTGGCAAGCGGCACTATCAGCTTGCTCTATCAATGATGCGCTGCTCATTTGGTTATTAGCCATGTGGAATAACGGGCTCTGAATGCTGTGTGCCAATCCTCCCATCACATACCAATCTTTAGGTGGGTTCGTGCTCAGTCTTGGCTTAACTGCAGCACTTACATGGTGCACATCATTTATCAAATGGGCTATTTCCTCTTGGCATGCCTGAGCATCGCCTGTTGCAAGCAGTCCATCCGGTAAGGGGTAGCCGTTGGGAAAACAGATTGAGTGGTTTAGAAATTGTTGTGATACTAGGGTTTGTCCAAGCCCAAGCCAGCTGTGTGAAAATAAAGCAATATGCTTCTCGTAAAGCGTCAGATGAACCACATTTTTATCATGACTTGAATCATCATCTTTGATTGGAAAAACCACCTGAACAGACGCGCCACCTGTGTCCATGACGCCAACTGAAGCGGACTCCGCCCCCGTTAACGTACCTAATCGATAGTTGACTGCAAGCCACCCAAACACGCCCTCGTCACGCCCATTGATTGTTTTTGCTTCCATCAAATGCCACGTGGACTGCTTTGCAAACCATGTTTCTACTGCGTGATAATATGATTGTTGTTTCGAGGCCGAGAGTAACCGCATGCCGGCCGTTGCATAGAAATAAACAGGAACACCTTGTTCGGTTTGATCAGGCAATAACTCGGTTAAATAGGAATCCACCGTAGCCTGTTCTAGATCCAACAGAGAAAACCCTGGCTTCACTTTTTTCGACCATTTTTCTTCAACCTGAATCGGATTATTATTGCTATCTAGATCATAAACATAAAAATGTAGCCTTGATCCCGTGCTCCCCGCGTCAACAACACCAAGGCAATGATGCTGCTGACACAGTGTATTGCTCGCAACGAGGTCAGTCCCCACCATCGACAAAATAAACCCCATTCCCATCATTAAACGACGCAATGCAATCTCACCGAGCTATAAGAATGGGGTGAGTTTACGATATGTCGTCAATTTTTTCAATGAAAGCATAAAAAAACCGATGAGCACAAATCTTTCACACTGTTTCCAGTGCGCGCAACTGCTTCAAGTCCGGATTGATTAAACTCACCGCTGCAACCGCTGGTAAATTCAGGAAATGCGCGGCCTCGTCCCACCTAATTTCTGCAGGAAATAAACGGAGCAATGGAAGGTATTTGTTGAGCAACGTACAAAACGAAAGCGTTGCTGGGAATGGCCTTACGTGCTGACAACCCAATGAAAAAGCATGCATTGCCTCAGACAAAGTTGCCACTCCGGGGAGATAATTAATCGAATAAATTTCTGCGGTTTGTGCAAGGGCTGGCAAAAAGCCCGGGCTTGTTACAAAGTGTGCGCCCGCTTGATACGCGTCTTCCAGTTGTTGCGTGCTGAGCACGTTGCCAGCACCAATACGTAACGCAGGAAATGCCTCTAACACACGAAGCAGCACCGACGATTCAACCCCATTGATCTCAACCACAGAAAAACCCGCTTGCGCTATCTGTTGAATCTTATCAAACAACAAGGCATCAACATCTAATGTGATCACGATGGATGCGGCACCAATCATGTGGTTCATTTTCATAGCGTATGTTCACCAATCGTTCTCATAAAATGACTCATGTTAGAAGACTTAGCTTCGGTTAGCAAGCGCGTTGGCGCCATTGAATGGCTGCCATCAAAAAGTTATTTAAAAGCAAATAACCGTGCTCGGTCAACACAGCTTCCGGGTGGTATTGAACCCCAAACACGGGGTACTCTTGATGTGCTAACCCCATAATGACACGATGCCCGTCCTGGGAATGAGCCCACGCCGTGGTGCGCAATGACGACGGCAGGTCCTCCGCGTCGACCATCAATGAATGATAACGTGTGGCAGAAAATAAGTTAGGAATGCCTGAGAACACCCCCGTGCCATCGTGATGAATAATCGATTGCTTGCCATGCATCACCTCACCCGCATGGATCACCCGCCCGCCAAACGCTTGGGCAATGCATTGAACCCCAAGGCAAATGCCCAACATGGGGTATCGTTTATGGTATTTTTTAATGATCTCAACCGTTGTACTCGCATCAGTTGGGTGTCCTGGCCCCGGCGAAAACACAAGAAGCGTGGGCGCTAAACGCTCCAAATCCAAGAGCCTGGGATCATCGTGCTGAATCACTTGTGTTTGGACCTGCAGGGTTTCAAAATAAGCGTTGATCGTATAGGTAAATGAATCATAGTGATCAATCAAAAGAAGCCGCTCATGTGTCATGATGGGTGTACCTCGAACAAATCAGTAAAAAATCGTCCTTTTAATTGCATCTCTTCAAATTCAGCTGATACGTCCGAATCATTGACAATTCCTCCACCAACCCCAAGTTCTCCCTGCTTTCCTTGTAATAAAAGCGTGCGGATACCCACGCTAAAGCATAGGTCGTTGTTGGGCATAATATACCCAATCGCGCCAGTGTATACACGCCTAGGTTCCTTCTCCAATGCATTGATGATTTCCATCGTACGCCGCTTAGGGGCCCCTGTTATGGACCCACAGGGAAACAAATAACGCACTATCTGCTCAAAATCTATATTCTGATCCACGTTGCTTTCGACACAAGAAACCATTTGATGAACCGTCTCAAAACTTTCCACGTGCAACAATTGTGGCGTTTTAACCGAGCCCGGCTTAGAAAAAGTCGACAAATCGTTTCTCAACAAATCAACAATCATGATGTTTTCAGAAATGGATTTTAAATCCGAACTTAACCACGCTTTATGTTGTTGATCCACAAGGGGGTCGGCCGCGCGTGGCATGGTACCTTTCATCGGCTTCACGCACATTTTATCGCCTATTTTAGAAAAAAATAATTCAGGCGACAACGACAACAGTTGATAATTTTTAAACGACAACACCCCTGAATAGGCTACTTTTTGACGATCACGCAAACGCTGATACAACCGCACCGGCGATCCATCAAAATCAAAATAATATTTTGACGTTAAATTGACTTGATACGTATCTCCCTGTCGAATATGGTGTTTCACCGCATTAAACGCGGCCGCATATTCATCAAAGGTTACGTTTAGATGCAGTTGATTGATTGAACAATCAGACGCCTCACTCGCGGCCAATGCATCCAGCTTCGTTTGGACCGCGCACGCAGACAATCGATCGACCGTCTCGAACACTAAAAAATGAAGCAATGGGAATGACGGCGAGTCATCGCCTCCTTGTGGTGTTAACGATTGAAGGCCATACCCTGCTTCATACCCGATGAACCCAACCAAATAATAGCCTTCACGCTTTAGTTCATCCAGATGATGTAGACTCGCTAGAAATTGCACGTGATCCCAGCAGATCACTTCTTTCACGGGGTGTTGAAAAAATAATCCGGGTAAGTGACTCGCCAACCCTTTTCTATCCTCTAATAAGACCCATTCGTGCATAATTATCTCTTTAAGCCCCTAAGCCCCCTGTTTAATCGCTCAATCTGGTCTATACTGATTAAATACAAGCCTCATCAATTGGAGCAAATCATGAGCGACAAAAAATCCAGCCTACCTGATATCAATGAGCTTAGCTCAATGGCAAACAAGCTTTTTAAAGATGTCAAAGCCAGTGTGGGTGAAATCATTGGCACCTATAAAAGTAAACGTGAGCACGTCCCTTCTGACGAGCCCAGAACCGCAGCGCCCCAAGAAACCAAAAGCGCCGAGCCAAAAGCCGAACCGAAAAAGAAGGCCGAGCCCGTTGCTGAGCCGGTTAAAAAAGACGACGAGTAAGATGCACACTCAGCGATAACACGTGATGCCTTCAAACCCGCTGCACGTTTTACCAAAGCACAAGGCGTTATCTCCTAACGCCTTGGTTGCAGGAACGTTAGTTTCTTGTTTGTACGCTGTGGCTTTACTGTAGCCCATCCTTCTGCAAAAGGAATAGGCTGACCGCTTACCACATTCATGCGACTCGGCATAACACCAGTCCACGCGATAGTTATCAATCCGAGGGAAAGCAAACGTTTTCGAGCGATACGCGTAAGGATGAGGAGACTTCTCTGGTAATTTTTCTTCACACGAAATAACCATAAAACCATCGCATCGCCAGCCCTTGCATTGCCCTTTACTCGCCACGTAGTTCGTTCGGCCAACGTTATGATCAACGCGTTGCTCGCTTGCGCGCGTGTAGCCCATCACGTGACAATATTCATTCGCGATGTCAGCTCCACATGTTTTATCATCCTGTGCGCAATAATCCAAACGCTCTCCATGATAGGTTGGATACCAGAAATCACGGTAAGCGTGATGACCCGTACGTGCGTGAACGCCTGTTCCTAATAAAACAAGCATCAACACAACCATCCGTCTAACACGCATACTTACCCTCTCAATCAATCAATATCCTATCTTAACGCACCCTCATCCCTGGCTCAATAACAAACCTCGACCCGTGAGGGTTCGAGCAACTCCATGAGTTGTTCCAAAAGCGCATCGTGAGGAGCCACTCGCCATTGTGTGGAGACATTCATGGATGCCTTCGCCAAATCATTGGCGTAACGCACTTGAACCCCACATTCACCCGGATGACTCAGAAGTAACGCTTGTAATGCCGGCATATTAGGCCCATCAGCAGAGGTCAATGTTAATGCCAAACACGCCGCAAATCGAGTCCGCATGTGTACGATGGGATGCAGGGCGATGGCCGTCAATTTGACGCCACCCGTGTAATTATCTTGACCAATCTCTCCTTCGACCACCAGCACGTTCCCAACCACTGCATGCGCTTCTTGCGGCTCAAATACTTCGGAAAAAGCCACCACATCCAAACGACCCGTCGTATCTTCAAAGGTCATGATGGCCAGTCGTTTTCCGCGCTTGGTCATCACACGACGAACCCCTTGCAATACCCCACAGATCATTATTTTTTTTGACGCGCTGTGGGGCATTGCAGCAATAGGTATCACCAGTCGACCCAGTTCTTTTTGATAAGGATCAGCGGGATGCCCACTTAAGTAAAACCCTAACGTTTCTTTTTCTCCCGCTAAACGTTGTTTGATGCTCCACGGCTTGCAGAGCACGGCCTGATTGATGTCATCCTCTTCGTCTAAGTCATCAAATAAATTTGTTTGCCCATGCCCTTGGTTCTGGTGAAATTGGATACCCTGTTGCATGGCTTTCTCAAGGGAGCTCTGTAACGTCGCGCGATCAACACCCCACTCATCAAGGCTGCCGCTTTTAATCAACGCATCCAACACACGACGATTCACACGACGAAGATCCATGCGACGGCAAAAATCAAACAGTCCATCGCATGGGCCGGCTCGATCGCGCGCTTCAATCAAGGACAAAATAGCCGCCTCGCCCACTCCCTTGATGGCCCCAAACCCATAAACAATGGTCCGTTCATCTAACACCGTAAATCGATAATGCGCACGTTGAATCGACGGGGGAAACACCGTGAGCCCCATGCGTTTGCATTCCTGAACCAGGATGACAACCTTCTCCGTATTATCCATATCCGCTGAGATCACCGCCGCCATGAACGCCGCGGGATAATGCGCTTTTAACCATGCCGTCTGGTAGGCCAACAGAGCATAGGCCGCCGAGTGAGATTTATTAAAACCATAACCCGCAAATTTTTCCATCAAATCAAAAATCGTGGTTGCTGTTTCCTCTGTGACACCTCGTGCCACGGCTCCTTCTGTAAAAATAGCACGCTGTTGAGCCATTTCTTCAGGCTTTTTCTTTCCCATAGCACGTCGCAACAGGTCAGCGGCCCCTAACGTATAGTTTGCCAGCACCTGAGCAATTTGCATCACCTGCTCTTGGTATAAAATAACCCCATACGTTGGTTTCAAAATCGGCTCAAGATCCGGATGAGGATAAACGACACGCGCTCGCCCATGCTTACGATCGATAAAATCATCCACCATCCCTGATTGCAACGGACCAGGTCGAAACAACGCAACCAAAGCAATGATTTCCTCAAAACAATCCGGTTGCAGGCGATGAATCAGTTCTTTCATCCCGCGCGACTCCACTTGGAAGACCGCTGTCGTCTGACACGCTTTAATCAAATCAAACGTGAGGTCATCGACCATTGGAATCGTACTGATATCGATGAGCGCCAAGCCCAAACGTGCTTGTTCTGCATTCACTTTTTTCAAGGCCCAATCAATAATGGTCAGCGTTCTTAGCCCCAAAAAGTCAAATTTAACCAGGCCCACCGCTTCCACATCATCTTTATCAAACTGGCTGACCCATTGCGTGGAACCTTGCTCACAATAAATGGCCGTAAAATCGGTCAATGGCGATGGCGCGATCACCACGCCCCCCGCGTGTTTTCCCGCATTACGTGTGATCCCTTCGAGCATTAATGCAAGATCAATCAACTCACTCACATCATCTTCTTCCTGATAACGTCGTTGGAGCTCCTCTTCTTGTTCAAGGGCACGGCTTAACGTGATCCCAATCTCAAAGGGAATCAATTTTGCCAGTTTATCAACAAACCCGTACGGATACCCCAGCACCCGCCCCACGTCCCGGATGACGGCTTTTGCCGCCATCGTACCAAAGGTAATGATCTGAGACACATTTTCTCGGCCGTATCGTAGTGCGACGTACTCAATCACGCGATCGCGGCCCTCCATGCAAAAATCAATATCAAAGTCTGGCATGGAGACCCGTTCCGGATTCAAAAAGCGCTCAAACAAAAGCTCATACTGCAACGGATCAAGATCGGTAATATTCAGCGCGTACGCCACCAAAGAACCCGCTCCAGAACCCCGTCCGGGACCAACAGGAACGCCATTTTCTTTCGCCCATTTAATAAAATCGGCCACAATAAGAAAATAACCCGCAAAACCCATTGAACTAATCACGCCCAACTCGAGCTTTAACCGCTGTTCATAAGGAACTTTGAGCAGGTCTTCGGACGTATCCGGGTGCGCTCGTGCAATAACCAACAGACGTTTGGTTAAGCCTTCTTCTGCCAAATGAGATAAATACGTATCGACAGATGATCCTGGGGGCAGCGGAAAGTTAGGTAAGTAATTTTTTCCCAAATCCAAGGTGACCGTACAGCGCTTGCTTATTTCGACCGTGTTTTGAATGGCTTCAGGGAGATCGGAAAATAGTTCAAGCATCTCATCGGCTGAACGCACATATTGCGCTTGACTGTAAAGATGTGGACGTCTTGAATCAGCCAAGGTGTATCCATCATGAATGCAAACACGTGCCTCATGCGCATCAAATTCCTCTTCATTCAAAAAACAAACATCGTTTGTTGCGACCAAAGGCAACCCTAATCGATCGGCTAGGCGCACAACTTGCGCATTATAAAGCGGTTCATCCGCACGCCCGGTGCGTTGTATTTCCAAATAAAATCGACCGGGAAACAAGCGCATCCAACGATGAGCCAATGCGTCTGCTTTCGCCTCATCATTCGCTAACAATGCCTGACCAATGTCTCCTTTCCGTCCTCCAGACAGTGCAATAAGACCGTCCGCATGCGCCTCTAACCAATCATAATGAACACGAGGCTGCCCTTGCCATTGACCTTCGAGGTAGGCTTTAGACACCAACCGTGTCAAATTTCGATACCCTCTATCATTTTGACACAACAACACAATCGGTGCGTATTGCGCGAGGGCGTCTGGAGCCACGCACGGCAAATCGGCGCCAAAAATGGGTTTAATTCCCTTTGAAACAGCTGCTTGAAAGACCTTAACCGCAGCAAATAAATTGCAAAAATCCGTGATGGCAACCGCATGCATGCCCAGATTCGGCAATGCGTGCATCAACGGCTCAATACGAACTAATCCATCAATCAATGAAAACTCAGTGTGGACGCGCAAATGAACAAAAAGGGAACGACTCATACCTCTCCAACAAACGATAAAACAGACTTAAAATACCCCGCCACTGTACAACAAGCACGGAGTGAGACTCAAGTGATCACTTGACCGCGGGGCTTACCGCAAGCTACATTAACTCATTGGACAATCACAACAGCATGAGGGATCAGTGTACACAACCATTTTACACGCAACAGACTTCAGTGAAACGCATTTTCGCATGTGTCAACAAGCCATGGAAGTGGCTTTACGGTTCAACGCAACCCTTTACTTATTACACGTCATTGAACCACCGGTAAGCCTACAGCTGGCACAAGGACTCGGCTTTGCCGAGTTTGATAGTCCCTTAAAAGAAGACGCAGAAACGGTGATGCGCACATTAGGGGACGCATTAAACATCCCCCCATCACAGCAATTCGTCGAAATCGGTTCCATCAAAGGACACACCTTAGACAAAATTAAACGCCTAAACTGTGATCTACTGATCATCGGAAGCCATACACAAAGCAATCTACCTGCGATATTAGACAGCACCGCACGCGGGATCATCACTGAAGCGACATGCGACGTGCTTACGCTACGCGCGCCCGACTGAGCAGCAACAAGCCATTAATACCAACTGGCAGTGTTTGTAGAGCAAGCACTGCAGCTCGATGTTGGCTCGCAACCCCCTTGATCAGAACAACAACTGCTCAACAGCACCATGGAAACAACGAGTACAACGGGACAGAGTAATCGTTTCATTATTGCATCCTTATTTTTGTTTGTAACTACATTATAAGCTATGTATTTAAATTTTACCCAAAAAAAGGGGATAAAGTATCTCCCCAGGTACGTCATCCTGAGCTTTAGCGAAGGATCTCCGAAATGTGGCACA
>CANISA010000042.1 GCA_947470005.1 Legionellaceae bacterium
AGTCACTGGTTTCAGAAAAACTAAACGATTTTTTATTGGAAAACCCTGGTGCAGCCAAGGCCATTGTTAGTAAAATGATTGATGCTGCACGGGCTCGCGAAGCGGCTCGGCGTGCGCGTGACATGACGCGACGGAAAGGAGCCTTGGATATTGCGGGATTACCTGGGAAACTTGCAGACTGCCAAGAAAAAGACCCTGCGCTGTCTGAATTATACATCGTCGAGGGTGACTCGGCAGGTGGTTCGGCAAAACAAGGACGCGATCGTAAGTTTCAAGCTATTTTGCCGTTAAAAGGTAAGATTTTAAATGTGGAGCGGGCTCGGTTTGATAAAATGCTATCGTCCCAGGAATTGGCGACTTTGATCATCGCCTTAGGATGTGGGATTGGTCCTGATGAGTATAACCCGGACAAAGTTCGATACCATCGCATTATTATTATGACCGATGCGGACGTGGATGGCTCGCACATTCGAACCTTGTTGCTGACCTTCTTTTATCGACAAACGCCGGAATTAATTGAGCGTGGGTATATTTATATCGCGCAACCTCCGTTGTACAAAGTAAAACAAGGCAGGCAAGAGCAATACGTGAAAGATGATGATGCCTTGTATGATCATTTGACGCAAAATGCATTAGACGGTGCTTTATTTTTTCCTTCTAAAGAGGCTCCTGCTATTCATGCAAACGCATTAGAGGCGCTGGTTCAACAATATCAGCGCGTTGAAAAAATAATTAGGCGTCATGCTCGGCGCTACCATGCTGACGTGATGAAGGCGATGATGACGCTTCCGGCACTTCAACAAGCGGATTTTCAAGACCGTGGTCTTGTTTTGGATTGGTCGAAGCAATTGCAGGTGCGTTTGCAACGAATGGCCAATAAAACGCAATCATTTGAAGTTGATGTGCAGCGTCATGAGGAAGCTGAGTACTTTTTCGCTTGTGTGAACGTGATTCAGCACGGGGTCGGGCATCCTATTTTATTGACGATCGAGTGGTTTCTTTCTAAAGATTACAAAGAGTTATTAAATTTTGGCGCACACGTGGCCTCTCTTGTTGAAGAAGGGGCAAGGGTTCAGCGCGGAGAAAAAATGATAGCGGTTGATTCATTTGAACAAGCGTTAACATGGTTGATGGATGAGGCAAAACGTGGTCAAACGATTCAACGCTACAAAGGTCTTGGGGAAATGAACCCCGCACAACTGTGGGAAACCACGATGGATCCAGCCGTTCGTCGCATGTTGCGTGTGACGATCGACGACGCGGTCGCTGCTGATGAAATATTTTCTACGTTGATGGGCGATCAAGTCGAACCAAGGCGCGAGTTTATTGAAGCGAATGCGTTAAATACAGCAAATCTTGATGTGTAGTTTTTTTCTGGCTCGATGCGTATGGAATACGCATTGGGCCGCTCTGTTTTTATTGTTTAATGTGTTACCCGTGCCGGTTTAAACGTTCTTTGACGGTGGAGGGTAAGATGAAAAAGAAAGATAAGGCAGCGGATGAATAATCATGCATTGAGTGACATCCTGTCAGACAATCCTTGTCTTTAAAACGGCAATGATTAACGTGTAAGGTGACATCCTGTCAGACAATCCTTGTCTTCCCTTGTTTTCAAGTATAGCCGCTTTACAGTCTGTGTCATGATGTCGTTGGCGGATTCGCGTGTAAGAGATGTCTTGGATCGTTCTGTTGAGTGCCAATCGGTTAAAGTTCGCGCGCCCTCCGCCGACAAAGTGATCAGAAGTAATTGCCAGATATAATAATAAGAATAAGGAGAGGGCAATGTCTCACGATCATGCGTTACAAACATCGTTTCTCCAGGCCTTGAGCGAGAGCAAGGTTATCGTGTCAATTTTCTTGATCAATGGAATTAAATTGCACGGCACCATCGAGCAGGTTGATGATGAGGTTATATTGCTTAAAAATGCGATTACGCAAATGGTGTATAAACATGCCATCTCAACGGTGGTTCCTTCACGAAATCCGTCGTTGTGAGTCCAGTGCTTGTTAAGTATTGTTCTGTAAATACGCATTCAAGCGTTTCATGGTTTGGCCACCGTAAAGCACGTCGTGGAGTTGCCCTTCTGGATTAAACACAAACGTAACGGGTAAGACTTCAATATCGCCTAAGTGTAAGTCTAGTGCGGGATCTTGGCTTAGGCTGGGGTACTGGATGCCAAACTGGCTAGCCAGTTGAACCTGTTTTTCGTTGGGGAGTCCGTCATAATTGACGGCAAATAATGCGACAGTGTCTTTTTTGTTTACGTCATAAAAATGGTTTAACTCAGGAATTTCATTCAGGCAAGGATGACACCAGCTCGCCCAATAATTAATAAACACCCATTTTCCTTTGAGTGAAGAGAAAGAAAACGAGGCGCCATGGATGTCGTGCAGGATAACATTTTTATGTGCGGCGAGGGGGTAACAGGGCAGAGAACACAAGGCACTTAACGCCAAGGCAACGATGCGATTCATTCAACGCTCAATATAGAAACTATCTGCTCATGTTACCATGGCTGAGTGCATTTAAATTAATCGTTTGGTGTTTTGATGCGCGATCGTATCGATTTCCACTTCCAACGCCTGCATGGTTCGTATTGAATGATCGGCTTCGAGCTTGCTGTGAAACTGAACCAGTGTATCATTTCGCATAAAAAGGCCATGTTATCAACGTGTAGCAAGCCGATCACAACGGCGGCAGGTTCCACGCCTTTGAAATAGCTTTCTTTCAGTGTGGTCTTTTGATGGGCATTGTACATTTAATGCTAGATGAAGGTTGGCGGGGCCAGCTCCCACAAAGACATGCATAGTCATCATTTGTTCTCCTGATAAATACCGAACACAAAAGCATAGTTAAGAATCAAGAAGCTTCAATGATGTATAGTATAGGTTAAAATACGATCACTGTTATTTGGGTTGTAGCGTGTTGTGGTGGTACAATTGCGAATGATGAATGAATCGAAAAGTAAATCACAAAAAAAGCGCGAGGCCGCACAGTTGCAAGATCTGGGTGCCGAGCTGGTCGCACTTAGCCTGGATAAGCTGGATAAGCTGTCGTTGCCTGTTCGATTGCGGCAAGCGATTGTTGAAGCCAAAGCGCTTAAAAGTTATGGTGCGATCCGGCGCCAAGCCATGTGGATTGGAAAAATGATGCGCGCCGAAGGCGGAGAGGAAATTGTTGCAGCGTATGCAGAATTGCAAGCGGACGATGGTGCTCAGACGGCGACGTTCCATGAGGTGGAGCAGTGGCGTACTCGACTCATCCATGAGGGCAAGGAGGCATTAACTGCCTTTGTTGAAGGCTACCCTTTGGTGGATGTGCAACACCTTCGACAACTCATTAAAAAAGCCGCTGATGAACACCACAGGGCACAAAATACGGGTGCAGGTCGCGCATTGTTTCGTTACTTAAGGTCTTTTTTCTAATGATTTTTTCTGTTTTTGTGAGCTGTCCGAAGGGGCTTGAATACGTGCTGGAAGACGAGCTCAAGGCATTAGGTTTTGGGGTGAACCGCGTAAGCCCTCATGGCGTTTATGGTGAAGTCGATCTCGCTATGATCTACCGTGTGTGTTTGTGGTCGCGCGTGGCGGGCCGGGTTCATTTGATCTTATTCAGTGGGCCGGCCGAGGATCAACGTGCGTTATATTCGCTCTGTCGAGCCTTTGCTTGGGATACGCTTTTTTCAGCCGAAAAAACATTAGCTGTTACGTTTCATGGGGAGTCGCCAACGTTTCGTCATACCCTGTTTGGCGCGCAAGTCATCAAGGATGCGGTTGTTGATTTTTTTCGAGAGAGTACGGGTATTCGCCCGATGGTCGACAGAGACGATCCTGCTATTTCACTTCATGCGCATTTAAAGCACGACACGATCACCGTCAGCTTGGATCTTGCCGGATACAGCTTGCATCAACGAGGGTATCGTCTTCAAGCCGGGGCCGCCCCGTTGAAAGAAAATGTTGCAGCAGCTCTCTTGATTCGAGCGCGTTGGCCCGAATTGTTTGATGCAGGCTATACATTGCACGATCCGTGCTGCGGTGCGGGCACGTTGGTTATTGAAGCCGCGATGATGGCGGCGCACATTGCACCGGGTTCACTGCGAGAAGACCATGCGTTTGTGCATTGGAAAGGGCATCAGCCTTTGTTATGGGAGACGCTTAAGCAAGACGCAGGTCGCGATGTTAAGCCCTTGGCTTTTCGTTTGTTGGGGTCGGATAGTGACAGCACGTTGCTGGCCTTTGCCCATGCGAACGCGGAACGTGCGGGCGTGTCTGAGTGGGTGGAATGGAAGACCATGCCGTTGGTGGAGGCGAGGCCTGCAGGGGCGAAAGGGTTGTTGGTAACCAATCCGCCTTATGGGGTTCGCTTGGGTCAGGAAACGGAGTTGGTGCCTTTTTATAAAGAGTTAGGCCAAGTCTTGCATGCGCATTATCAAGGGTGGCAGGCAGCACTTTTGACACCCAGTGTTTTGCTAGCAAAAGCCACAGGCTTGCGATCACACAAACAGTACACGTTATATAATGGTCCCCTTGCGTGCAAACTCTATTGCATGACGCTCGCGACGTCTAATCAATTGAACACGTCAGACAGCACGGCGCTGTCTGCGGGGGCTGTGATGTTTGCTAATCGTCTACAAAAAAATCATGCTCATTTACAAAAGTGGGCCAAACGCAACGACATCACGTGCTATCGGGTGTACGATGCGGACTTACCTGAATATGCCTATGCGATTGATTTATATGGTGATCATGCTGTATTGCAAGAGTATACAGCGCCGGCTTCTATTGATCCGCTGAAGGCAAGTCAACGAAGCTTGGATGTGATTCAAGTAGCGCCCGGTGTCTTAGGGATCCCGTCAGATAATCTCGTGGTGAAGCAGCGTAAACAACAAAAAGGCAACAACCAATATCAGAAATTGAACCAAACGCAACGCACGGTGGTGGTTTCTGAAGGGCGCGCTAAATTTAAAGTTAATCTGACCGATTATTTAGATACAGGTTTGTTTTTAGATCACCGTCCATTGCGTTTGCAGTTTGCAGCCATGGAAAAAGGAATGCGCTTTCTTAATTGTTTTTGTTACACAGCGACTGCAAGTGTGCACGCGGCTTTGGCTGGGGCGTCGACGGTTAATGTTGATCTGTCCAATACGTATTTGGAATGGGCTGAAGAAAATTTTAAATTGAACGATCTGGATCGTGCGCGCCACCAATTCATTCAATACGATTGTTTGGAGTGGTTGCACGTGACGAGCGATCGCTTTGATGTGATTTTTTTGGATCCACCCAGCTTTTCTAACTCCAAACGCATGCAGACGACGTTGGATATTCAGCGTGATCATGAAGCGTTGATCGAGGCGGCTCGGGGGCTACTAAACCCTCAAGGGATCCTCTATTTTTCAACAAATTTGCGGCAATTTAAATTATCCCTGGCACTGGCGGCAAGCGATTTAGTAGAAAATATTACGGCGACGACGATTGATCTTGATTTTAAACGCAACACACGCATTCATCAGTGTTTTAAAATACGTGGCGAATAGCGTGACGTGAATGGTCACGCCCCAAGCACGTCATCTTGAGCGCGTCTTTTTGCGCGAAGGATCTTCTGAATGTTTTATTCTTGAAAAATGTATTTTACGTAGCAAAATAAAACATTACCGGCCCCTTGAGAGCCTGGAATATACGCGGCCGCGGCGGTCACACGACGGTAACTAATTGAGATCAAAGGTAAAATGCCAGGGAAAGGGATGTTGTGGAAAATATCAGGGCGTGCCGTAACCAACACGCTATAACCAATGCCCATTCCGAGTTCTGGAGTGAAGTGAGCCATTTTGAGAAAAGCATACCCGATCATAGGCTCTATGTTTTTATGTGAGTCAAGAAAGGCGATGGCATACAGACCATTCCAGTCACCCTCTTTATCATAAAAACTTTTTCCAAGCCCTCCACCCCAAGCGGCTTCGTTGTAGGTATCGAGTCTTTTTTTGGGATATAAATAGCGATTGTGCCAAGCATAGCCGGTGAGGTATAGCTCGTTATCCCCGTCGGTCCACGTTTGATTAAGTCTGTCACAGACTGGCTTAAACCAAGAGGGCCACTGGCTGCAGGCCTGTGCCGGTTCGGCTGATGCATGGGTGCCTATGATTAAACAGAATAAAAAAAGTAGAAAGTGTTTCATCAGGTATTATTGTTCTCGTTTAGATATGTTTACTGCTTGCAGTTAACAGTGTTGACATGCCATACATGAGGCGTTTAATCAACGCTGGGAGCTCGGCTCCTCCCGCGGAAACAGCGGACTCTGCGTGTGCTGTTTCATCTGCTTTCATTTGTAATAAAACGGCTTTTGTTTTTTCATCGTGTGCAGGAACCTGCTCAAGGTGGCGCGCAATGTGTGCAGTGACTTGATGCTCTGTTTCAGCAACAAATCCGAGGCTCCATCGATCGCCGACTAAACCGGCTATCGCGCCGATGAGAAATGATCCGCCATACCAAAAAGGGTTAAGGACACTGGGTTGGCTACCGAGTTCGCGCAGGCGCTCCTCGCACCAAGCGAGGTGCTCAATCTCTTCTGCGGCTGCTTGTGTCATTTGATCTTTGACGGAGGTTAATTGGGCGGTTAAGGCCTGTCCTTGGTACAGGGCTTGAGCACACACTTCGCCAGCATGGTTCACACGCATCAGACCTGCAACATGACGCTTTTCTTCTGGGCTCATGAGGGCTTCAGGTCGTGCTGCGGCAGGATTTTCGCGTACGCTGCTTCGTTTTTGAGGGACACACAGGGCACGTAAAGCCGTGTCTACTTCGCATAAAAATCGATCAAACACACCGGGATTTCGCATCATGGGTTAGAATAATCGGCTGATCAAACAGGCCGCTAGGGTAACAATTTTGGCTTGATTGGGCAAATCAGTTATCATCTCTGAGTAGAGAAAAGGGTTCATTTAGGCGGAGAGGTCATGACAATCGATTACCATGCGCGTCGACAGCAACTCGCAAACCAATTACCGATGAATGCTATCGCTGTGATTCCTGCGGCAAGCGAGCAGGTTCGAAATGGCGATGCGCATTACCGATTTTGCCAAGACAGCGATTTTTATTATTTGACGGGCTTTGATGAGCCGGATGCGTTGTTGTTGATTACGTCCGGGGCGCAGTGCGAGAGTGTGTTATTTAATCGTCCACGCGTGCCCGCGGAGGAGCAGTGGACGGGGGCACGCTTAGGTCAAGACGATGCCCCCACGGTTTTAAATCTGCACGCGGCATTTTCGATGGGGCGTTTGGATGAGCGATTACCGGAGTTACTCGCGGGCAAGCAGACGGTATATTACCCCCTTGGACGCTATCCTGCGCATGAACAAGCGCTTTGGCGTGCGTGGCAGGTGATGAAAGGGAAAGGGCGTCGTGGCGTTACTGCACCGACGTCGTTTGTGGATTTAGCGCCCGTGTTGGGTGAGATGCGCTTGATTAAAGGTGATGCCGAGCTGGCGTTGATGCGCGAAGCCGCGCGTGTCTCCATTGCCGGCCATCAACGTGCGATGCGGGCTTGCCGTCACGGGCGCTTTGAATACGAGTTGGAAGCTGAATTTCTTTATGAAATTACACGCCATGGCTGTCGCAGCACGGCGTACGATTCGATCGTCGCCGGGGGAGCTCGAGGGTGTGTTTTGCATTACACGGCAAACAATCAACCGCTCATGTCAGGCGAGTTGGTGTTGATGGATGCGGGGGGGGAATGGGGTCATTATGCCGCAGACATCACGCGTACGTTTCCTGTGAGTGGTCGCTTTTCTGAAGAGCAGCGACTTATTTATGAGCTTGTGTTGCGCGCGCAGCATGCGGGCATTGCCTGTGTGAAGCCTGGCACGCGCTGGGATAGCATTCAGCTGGAGGTGGTTCAGGTCCTCACGCGTGGCTTGGTTGAGTTGGGGTTGTTGCGCGGCGACGTTGATGCGCTCATTGAGTCTCAAGCGTATAAACCCTTTTACATGCATTCATCGGGTCATTGGTTAGGGTTAGATGTGCACGATGCCGGGTCGTACACCGTGGATGGTCTTTGGCGTGAACTTCTGCCAGGCATGGTGTTGACGGTCGAACCGGGGTTATATATTTCTGAAGGAGCAGAAGGCGTTGACCCACGTTGGTGGGGGATTGGCGTACGCATTGAAGATGACATTCATGTGACCCAGGATGGTCATGAAAATTTAACAGAAGCATTGCCCGTGGCTGTTGATGCGCTGGAGGACTTACTGCGTGGCTGAGCAGGATGTTGATGTTCTGATTGTGGGTGGTGGAGTTATTGGTGCCGCATTGATGCGTGCGCTTGAACCGTTAGGGTATCGTGTGCTTTTAGTGGACGATCGACCGATTCGTGTGGGTCATGTTTCGGATTTTGATGCACGCAGTTTGGCGCTATCACCCGCGAGTATTGAGATTTTAACGAGACTTTCGGTTTGGCCGTTATTGCAAGCACAAGCGACGCATATTGAGGCCATTCACGTGTCCGAGCAAGGTGGCTTTGGTCAGGCGCGCCTGCTCGGAGACAAACAACATCCGTTAGGCGCGGTCGTCGAAATGGAGGTGCTCAGAAGCGCGTTTGAGTCGCTGTTGAATCCGAAACAACGCTTGGCGCCGGCGAAACTGACCGCACTTGATGCAACAAGTGGTCAGGCTACGATTACAACAACAGCCGGTGAGCTGAGGCTGAATGCCCGTTTGGTTGTTGGTGCCGATGGCGCGGACTCGTCGTTGCGTCAATGGTGTCACCTGAGTGCGCAGAGGAAAGATTATCAGCAACAGGCGATTGTGGCGAACATTGGATTAATGCGATCGCATCAACAGTGGGCGTATGAACGGTTTACACCGAGTGGTCCGTTGGCGTTGCTTCCGATGACGGACTTACGTGCCTCGCTTGTTTGGGTGCACGAGCCGGCGGAAGCCACGCGTTTGATGAGCGTAAGTGATGAGGCCTTTTTGTCTGCGTTGCAACGCGCATTTGGGTATCGCCTGGGGCGTTTCGTGAAAGCAGGGCAGCGAGTGGCTTATCCGCTTCGTCAAGTGATCATGCCTGAGCTGGTGGCGGGTTCGGTGGTGTTTATTGGTAATGCGGCGCATACGCTGCACCCCGTTGCGGGACAAGGATTTAATCTTGGGCTGCGTGATGTGGCAACACTCGTCCAATGCATTGCACACACAGGCCTTGGTGCTGACACGTTACACACGTATCAACAATTGCGTCGAGCGGATCAAGCCATCATAACGCAGTTTACCGATGGCTTGATCACGCTGTTTAGTAGTCGATTGCCTGGCGTGGCGTTTGCACGGCAACTCGGGTTACTTGCGATGGATAACAGCGGCGCGCTAAAGAAAATAATATCGCGTTATGCGGGCGGTTTGGGTGGGGTTGTTCCCGATTTGGTGTGTGGGATCCCGTTGGCGCAACGTTATTCCGAATAGCGTTCATGGGCTTTGTTGCGTAACCCCTGGCAGTGTCTTCTTTCACAAAATTCAGGCGGATCGACGGCTTCGAGGCATTCCTAACGATGTCATTTTATTGAGTGCGCCACTAGCGATCAT
>CANISA010000043.1 GCA_947470005.1 Legionellaceae bacterium
TTGCGAAAGCGGCTGAGGCACGCAAACCGTTTAAGCCCAAAAGGGTCAGCGACCAGAACACGGTGAGTGTGACGCCAATGAGGTAGCCTTTGTGCTCAGCCAGCGTCGGATTCACAAGGTAGGCGAGGGTGCCTGCGATAAAGAGCAAGATAGTCGGGTACCAGACCATGGTGTTAACCCATTGCAACCAGATCGTAAAAAAAGCCATGCTCTCGCCAAACGCATGTCGAACCCAACTGTAAACCCCCCCTTCTTCATCGGACCACGTCGAAGAAAGCTCTGCGGCAACCAATGCCACGGGGATTAAAAAAACAATAGACGCAAACAGGAAGAAAAAAATAAGGGTGGAGCCAAAGAGGGCTGTCATCGGTAAATTTCGAATGCTATCAATCGCACCCGTGATTAACAGCACTAAAGCGATGACAGAAATTTTTTCAGAGGACCATGCTTGCATGGACAACCACCCTTATTCTGGTAAAAAGCTAGTCATTATAACGGAATCTGAATTATAAATGAATGAATCCCTTCACTTCAGGTGGAATTTTGATAAACTCGTTAGGGATAGCTTAATAATTAACTATTACTGATGATGGAGAAAGCAATGAATCGTTTCACAATGTTAGCAGCAGCAGGTGCTATGGCACTGTTACTTACCGCATGCGGTGAGAATGCGCCTAAAAAACCAGACGTCACAACAACAGAAACCACCCAAACAACGACGCAACAACCTGCTGCAAACGCAGAGACAACGACAACAACCACAGAGCACACGCCGAATGAAGCGGAAGCTGCTGGTGCGACAAGCCAGGAATAAGTCCTTGTTTGTTTGACGGAGTTTTTGAGAAAATCCCGTGATTTGTTCGTGCGGGATTTTTTTAAACGTGGACCTATTCAATGACGCGAGATGGGCCGGTAGACGCGGTTATCACCTGGGTAGATGGCACCGACCAAGCATTCGCGCAGAAATTGACGGATTACCTCTCGGCACATCATATTGATCGCCGAGGAGCAGCGGCACCCACTCGGTTTAATTCGTGCGGTGAGATAGACTATTGTTTGCGCTCGTTGTTTCACTTTGCCCCTTGGATTCGAACCATCCATGTGGTGACGTATGGGCAAACACCCTCATTTTTGTCGACGTTGCGCGGCACCGTGTATGAAGACAAAATTAAATTAGTAGACCACCGCGATATATTCAAGGGTTTTGAGCAATATTTACCAACGTTCAACAGCTTGACCATCGAGTCGATGCTGTGGCGTATTCCTGATTTAGCTGAGCAATTTATCTATTTTAATGACGATTGCGCGCTCATTCAACCGATGGAGGCAATCGATTTTTTTCGTCAGGGCCGGCCTGTTTTACGTGGCCATTGGAAAACACACACTGAAAAAAAATGGCGTGCGTCATGGCGTAGAGCCTATGCGTTTGTTCGTCAGAGGCCGTATCAACCGATGGAGCGCCATGAGCACCGTGCCATTCAAGAAAGAAGCGCTCAAGTAGCGGGCTTTAAGCGGTATTTTTTTCATGTGCCTCATGTGCCTTCTCCTCTGATAAAGCAAACATTTGTTGATTTTTTTCATCAACACCCCGCCATGCTTGAACAGAATATTCGTTACGCTTTTCGCGATGCGGCCCAATTTATGCCGGTTTCATTGGCTTATCACGTTGATATTAAACGAAAGCGGGTTGTGTTTGATTGGACGTTGAAAGGGGTGACCTTGCACGCGACGCATCACTCTGCGCATCACATATCGAAGCGATTAGCACGCGCGGATCGTAATCATCGGGTGTCTTTTATCTGCATGCAAAGCGTGGATGAGGGCACGCCGGCCACGCGAGAACGCTTGCTTCACTGGTTGGATAAACGCATCCCTAAGCTTGATTAAATCGTCCCTCGGCTAGGCATAATGCCATGAACAGGAGAAAGAAATAGCCGGTGCCCGCGTAAAGCAGCAAGGAGTCGAATAAGCTGCCTAATAAAAAAGAGACCAACAGCGCAATCGCAATCGGGCGCGCCTCGTTTTTGGTGGCACTGGCTAGAAATAAACAGCCAAAATAGAGCGCAAAAAGAACCAAACCTACCATGCCGGAGTCTGCGGCAACGAGCCAGTATTGGCTGTGCGGCTCAAACAACACTGGCCCCCAGCCCGGAACGGGGTGTTCCCTTTTAAAGGTATCACTAAACCCACTCGTTCCATTCCCGATCCACGGATGCCGATTAAATAGCGTATGAGCATACGCGTGAAACTGTAGCCTGAATCCAACGGGCGTGTTCTTTTCTCCATCATGATGATACGCATTCCAATCGCTCACCGCTTCTTGCGCGCGGTGTTGCATGATCTCGCTTTCATGGTAAATGACGGTAAATAGCGAGCAAACCACGAGGCCAGCCACAACGGCCTGTCGCCATGAAAAAACATGCCACATCAACAGGACCATGAGGACCAGATAGATTAAATAACTCGTCCGTCCCGTGCCGAGAAATAGAACCTGATAGCTAAATAATAGGGTTAAAATACCATAGAGCAGACCTAACTTTCCCTTTGTTTTAATCGACAAAAATGCACAGAGGTAAGCCGCGAACGCCATCATGTACCCAGTCATAATATGGTTTCGAAAGACATAACCTGGGTCTTCACCGTGGTAATTGATAAGATGAGCAACTTTGAGGAGAGAAATGATGCAGGTCAACAGCATCGCTAGGATAAAGGCATGGGTTGCCAGTAGGCGTGTTTCTCGATCACGAAAGCCAATCACGAATAAGGGCAAATATAAGAGCTTGCTGTATTTTCCAACGATCACGAGCGCATCGTGAGCGCTCGCAGAGGTCCACGTGCACCCTAATAGACTGAACAAAAATAAGAAGAACCCACTTAAACACCATGGACTGAAAAGAAGAGGACGTAGACCGGCACGATAATCAGGGGTAATCAAAATAAAAACGAGCGCGAGCACAATGAAGATGCTTTCAGCAGAAGAGCTCACGGGAGCCGCAAATAGTGCGCCAATTAAAAACAGTGAGACCCAATGCGGTGACAAACGCGAGATTGATTCTGTCGTGTGTTGAGCAATATTCATGTGGTATTATCCTGGATATTAACGGAAGGCTACGTTTCTCACGCTGGATGGTATCGAAAATCACGGTTAATTGTAAGTCAGATGAAGTCGGAGCGAAGATAAATGAACCCTATTGATGCCGTTATTTCTTGGGTCGATGGTTATGACCCGGTGTATCAGCAAAAATTAAGGTCGTTCTGTGATCTGCAACACCGGGATCAGACCCTCGCGGTGGAGCCGACGCGCATTCATCAAGTCAATGAAATTCATTATTGTCTGCATGCATTACGACGCTTTGCCCCTTGGATTAGAACCATTTACATTATCACCGACCAGCAAATTCCTTCAACGGTTACGGCGCTGCAAGGCACAACGTTTGGCAATAAAATTAAAATCATTGATCAAAATGAGTTGTTACGTGAGTCTGGCGTAGAGTTGCCGGTGTTCAACAGCCTTAGTATTGAATGGTTGATCTGGCGGATCAAGGGTTTGTCCAATCAATTTTTATATTTAAATGATGATTTTTTTATCATACGAGAGGTCACTCCTGATGATTTTTTCAGAAGCAACGTCATGGTGCTCCGAGGGGAATGGAAAACGCAGGCGGATCAAAAATGGCTTCATCAAATCAAGCAGCGTGTGCGTGCGTGGCGGGGCGACCCGAAGTCGAAACCAAAAGCCAACCCACACCGGGAGTGGCAGGAAAACGGCGCCCGATTAGCCGGATGGAAGAGGCGGTTTTATTTGTTGCCTCATGCGCCGTTTCCTCTCATGAAAACAACCTTTGAGACGTATGTGGCGCATGAACCGGACGCGCTTGCGACGAATATAGGCTATCCATTTCGTCACCCAGACCAAATATCATGCATCCCATTGATGGTTCATTTGGATCTAAAGCAAAAGCGCGTGGTTTATGATTCAAACGGCCAAACGGTGATGGTTAATGGATCAACGCATTCATTTCAAAAAATAAAATCGCGATTGAATCGCGCTCGCGGCAATCATCGTGTTTTTTTTGTCTGCATGCAGAGCATGGATCAAGCGCCGCCAGCGACACAACGCTACATGCTCGATTGGTTGCAACAAGGCATCGAATAAGAATACGACGTATTTTTTCACGGGGATTCATTTTATGAACATTATTATCGATGTGACTCGGCTGGTACGTCGTTTAGTCAAACGCCGGACGCTAACAGGGATTGACCGTGTCAGTATGGCATACGTACTGCATTATGGGCACACGGCTCAAGCACTTGTGCGTTGGTGCGGACGCAGCTGGGTGTTGTCTCGTTCGCAATCGAAAGCATTATTTGCATGGATAGAGACGCCTCGTTCGACGTTTGTTGTGGTGCGCCTTATGGTGAGGGGGATTTTGTCAAACACGAAGGCAAAGAGCGGGGATGAACCCTTTTTGTTGAACACTGGGCATATTCGTCTGACTCAGTCGGATTATTCGCGGATGATTCGTACGCTAGGTGTTAAGCCAATTTTCTTTGTGCACGATCTTATTCCGATCACCCATCCTGAGTATTGCAGCGCGGGTGAGGATACACGCTATAGAAAGAAAATGGATAATGTCTTGGCGCTTGCAAGCGGTGTGATTACCAACTCAGACGCAACGCTTCACGATCTGGTGCACTATGCTCATCAAACCGACCAGGTGATGCCTCACGCTGAAGTCGCGTTGTTAGCCTCGGGTATTCGGCTTGAACAGCCAGGCGCACGCCCTATTGATAAGCCTTATTTTGTTATCTTGAGCACGATTGATCCACGAAAAAACCATGCGTTATTGCTTCAAATATGGCGAAGTTTAGTTCAACATTGGGGGCAACAAGCGCCACATCTCGTAGTGATTGGCCAACGGGGGTGGGCGTGTGAAAATGTGTTGAATTTGTTAGAGCGCTGCCCGGGTTTAAAGGGCGTTGTAACGGAGATCTCTCATTGTCCGGACGCAGATTTAGTGACTTACATCCACCATAGTCAGGCCTTGCTTTTTCCCTCATTTATCGAAGGCTATGGTTTACCCCTGATTGAAGCCTTGGCATTGGGTGTCCCGGTTATTGCCAGCGATTTATCTGTGTTTAGGGAGATAGCCGGTGACGTCCCCGAATACGTTGATACTCTTGATGGGAAGCGATGGGGAGATCTGATCATGGAGTATGCACAATCGAACAGTGTGCATCGAGTCGCTCAAATGGCGCGAATAAACGATTTTAAAGGACCAACGTGGGAAGAGCATTTTATTAAAACGGATTTATTTTTGGAAAAACTAAGTAACAATGGGTTTGATAGGGGCACAGCAATGTGACTTTGTTACATCGGCTAGTCTGAACCGGTGGAGTCAATAAATCACCATTGCTCATAGCCAGGGAGAATTGATTCATTGATGTCTCCATGAATTTCTATTTTTGTGTAAAACACGTGTTTCATATCCCTCACCCGCTGCTTCGCATCGGCCTCTCCCTCAGGGGCTACCCTGTGGACACATATCTGTATAAATTTAAATCTAAACTGGTTTGGTAATTAAAAAAAGCGGTAGGTTGGGTCTAGACCCAACATTCTTTATACCTCCCCTCCTCAACGCAATCTAATAGCAAAAAAACGCCAATCAAGTTATAAATAGCAGCACAATGGAATGTTTAGCGAGCTCAACATCATGCAGTATCGACGTGTCATTTTGCCAGGTTCGCCATCGCTACCCGTTCACCATTGAAAGCATCGTTATCCTCCCTGATCATTTGCATTTAATGCTGAAACTGCCCGAAGATGATGGCGATTACTCATTAAGATTGCGGCTCATTAAGGGGGCCTTCTCACGTCAACTAAAACCCTATGAGTACATCAGTGAAAGTAGAAAAAACAAACAAGAGAGATGACTTATGGCTGGTCGAACAAAAACGAGCTCAGTTCAGGGTGCAAGTGTTAGTGGACGATCGTGCGGCATAATGATTAATCCTTCTGCAATTTCGCAAGAGGCTCTACTGTCTCATTTTTGGGGTCCACTACTAGATATAGATGGTTTTTTTTTTAACTATAAATGATCTAAGCAAGAACAATCAAGACCTGAAAATATCAATTTTTTGTTAGGTGAAGACAAGAGAATGATTCCCACTGATAAAACTATTGAATTATTTCATAGTGTTGTTGAATAATAAGTTGAAATTCTTTATCAGTGGTTGCCCAATCAACTAAATCAACTTTATAAGGTAGGTCGCTTTCAGTTAATGCTGTTTCTAATAGAGCCAATGTTGTTCCAGGTACAGGATTCTTTGAGATAATGGTCAAATCAATGTCAGAGTAAGGCTTGCATTGGGGTGTTGCGCGAGAACCGAATAACCAAACAGAGTGGTTAGGCACATGTTGATGTAAAATAGCCCTGAGTAACTGCAGCGATTCGGAGTCTAGATTAATCATGTGTTTCTGGCTTTTAATGTGGCGAGTAAGGCGCATGCATCGGTGTGAAACTCAAGAGCCGTCTCATAGACACTGATTGCTTTGTCTTGATGATAGGTGTGTGATGTGTTATTCCGTTGATGTCGATAAAAAAGCCATTTTTTAGCATCAGCCACTAATCCTCTTTCCGCACCTTCTCGAATAAGCACAGGGTATGAAAATGAATCAATGGATTCAAGCGTAGCGGCTTCTATCTCTATTTGCCGTTTCAACATTTTCCAGCTGAGCTCATAGCAAAATTCAAAGTGTTGTATCACACCGGCTTGTAATGTTTCTTTCAAATCAGATGAGGCATTTATATCCGCGAGATAGATTTTTGAAACGTTAATACTGCGTTTAAATGCGTCAAGCGCTTTTTCAAAAGCAGTTGTTTTTAGCGGGGCCATGCGTTATCTGCCAGAATAAATAATTTTTTATTGTAACACAATCAAGTACCACGTCGTCATTTCCTGCACACCTTTGCCATGATCAATTCACAATGGGACGCTATTTTAATGAATCAATAGAATCAATAGGGTCGGACTCGATTGATTTGATTCTTTCATGTGTGCGTCTTTATTTGGCGCGACAAATGCGAGCCGGAAGCTGGCTCCGTCCAGTGTTTTAATTTAATCGGTGAGTTAATATGTTTTTATTCCCGGCTGTTTTGCACCAGGATAGATAATAGACGAGGCCAAAATGTACTAAGGAAAAAAATGGTCGTGAAGCGTCTATCAAGCTAAATCCATCCTACGGGCAGCTGAAAAAGCTTATCTGTTAACCACATGGCTTCGTTGGATTGATTAATGAGCAACCCAAAGGGAAGGTTATTTTCTTCAACAAACCGTGAAAGTGAGGCCAGTTGCTTCATTTGGATGTTTGTGCCGTATTTTATTTCAATCGGGAGGACACCAAACGGCCCTTTTAAAATCAAGTCAACTTCCACGCCACTGCGTGTTCGATAATAATAAGGCTGCCAATTGGTGACGAGGGTCGCATCGAGCCCCTTGATGAGCTCATCCATGATAAAGCCCTCAAACGACGTCCCTATGCAGCTTGATTCGAACAGGGTGTCCATGGTTTCAATACGGGATAAAAAGTGTAATAAACCACTGTCACGAATGTAACCTTTGGGCATTTTGACAATTGATTTGACTGGGCTATGCTCATAACTTAATATCTCGCGCCAAATAAACGTGTGGCTGGCAATATGTAAATATTCACGCGCTGTGCTTTCATTGAACTCCAATATCCGCCCAACATCTGATTTATTAATAATCGTCCCAGATAATTTAGCCAGCATCTGAATAAAGCGCTGATATTTGCTTCGATTCAGTTGTGGGAATAATTTGGCAATATCTCGATTGATATACGTATCACGATAGTTTTGCATCCATAGGCGATAGTCGGGCTCGTGCATCGTGAGTAATGGCTCTGGGTACCCTCCTCGTAACCATACGTTTCGCATTTGCTCATTGGATAGAGGTGGCTTTTTAAGCGTTGATAATAATTTTTTATCTAATCGTGATTCAAACAACTGGTATAAAGGACTCAGTGGCGCTTGATAATATTCATTGGCTTTGAGTGTCCCTATTTCGATAATACCAATTCGTCCTGATAAACTTTCGGGAATTTGACTTAATAATTCAGGGCTGCTCGAGCCAGTCAGAATGAACCGTCCTTTTTCTTCACGGCGAGCATCCACAATGCCACGTAACACGTTGAATAATTCAGGATAACTTTGTGCCTCATCAAAAATAATATGTGAAGGATAGTGCTCAAAATATAGAATAGGGTCGCGATTTATGCGCTCAAGCTCATTGGGGTTTTCAAGGTCGACGTAACGCCATGTCGGGCGCAGTGTTTTGGATAAAACTGTTTTCCCAACTTGCCTCGCACCAACTAATGCGACGACAGGGAATATACGCAGCAATCGCTCAATTTTATCTTTAAGATTGCGATCAATGGGTTTCATGCTGAATTTGTTCCTGTAAATTTCGGTCGCGGAAACCGAAATTTACAGTTGTTTGATGCGAAAAGTCAATGGTTGTTTATTAATTAATATTTGTAACTCAAAACGTTATCGAGCGAAGCGAGGGATCTTCCTGCAGCGGAAGGGGGATGCTGGTCGTGTTGCATCCACATGGCCAATGCGTGCGGCCTAATAAAAAAGAGAGGATTGATGATGACGCCACCTTAAATCTTGATTTGAATAAGCCTGCACGAGATATTCAGCGCTTTTGGCACGGCAACCCCTTGACTCAAAAGATTAATCTTGCGTATTCGGTTTTGAGATCATGATCGAATTTGTCTCGATCCATTCTGGGCTGAGGAGGCGATTCCGCCGTATGCCACTCCATAATTGGCGTACAATTATGGAGTGGACACCCTGAATTGACGGCTAAATATTTCGCCAATTATTTTGCGCGCACTCCATAATTGGCGTACAATTATGGAGTGAACACCCTAAATTGTCGGCGGAAAGCATGATCACTCGATTACTACAATTACCTGATGACGAGAGTTTCTTTCTTTTTGGTCCTCGCGGAGCAGGTAAAACAACTTGGCTAAAAAATCAGCCTTGGTTTGAAAATGCTTTATATATCAATTTATTGTTAGCGCGCGAAGAATTGCGGTTTACGAAAAACCCAGATGAGCTGATTGCTATTGTGTATGGGTTACCCGCGATGATCACGCACGTCATCATTGATGAAGTACAAAAAATACCAAAATTACTTGATATTGTTCATGAACTGATTGAAACCACAACGATTCATTTCGTCCTCACGGGATCCAGTGCCAGAAAATTAAAATATGGCGGGGCTAATTTACTGGCTGGACGTGCGTTTGTTTACCATTTGCATCCATTCGTTTTTTCAGAAATAAAAGAACACTTTGATTTAATGGATAGCCTGCAATGGGGGATGCTGCCAAAAATCAAGGATCACGGAACAATTGAGAAA
>CANISA010000044.1 GCA_947470005.1 Legionellaceae bacterium
CTGTGAATTTTTATAAGCATTTTGGTTTTATACCGTTCCCGGCAAATGATCATCGATTGTTTTTGCCTATAAGCACAATAAATGGATTAGGTTTATAACCTAATTAAGGATTATTTCATGTAGTAACTATTCAGAATGGTTACTACATATATATATCACGCGAGGCGTTTGATCAAATTCTGCAAGGCAGCGAAGACCGCTTGGTGTCGTATGGCCTGCCTGTTTCCTGGGAATAAGTAGTTTTTAGCTCTTGTCGGTTGATTTGCGCCGGCACACGCGATCCAGACCGTGCCGACCGGCTTGTCTAAACTGCCGCCTCCTGGTCCTGCAACGCCTGTGATGGCGACGCTGACGTTGGCTTTGCTCGTGTTGAGCGCGCCGTCGGCCATGGCGCGCGCGGTGGCTTCGCTGACGGCGCCATGTGTTAATAGGGTGCTTTTTGGAACGCTTAACAGGGTTTCTTTGGATTCGTTCGAATACGTGATAAAGCCGCGATCAAACCAGGCTGAACACCCAGGAATATCCGTTATTGCCGCACACAGGCTGCCTCCTGTGCACGATTCTGCCGCGGTCGCGAACCATGAGCGATCGCGCAGCAGGTGGCCTAGGGTCTCCGCAAGCGTATGAATGGAGGTGAGTTGTTCTTTCATGGGCGAGATGGGGGATTAAATTGTTCAGTTAAAAAATGGGTCATGGCTTGCCAGGCGCGTCGCTCAGAACGTGGTTGATAGATGGTGCCTAGGGCCGTATCGTGTGCGGCTGGATTCATAAAGGCATGCTGCGTTTGGCTGTACACATGGACTTGCCAGTCGACACCGGCATCCGTCATTTCATCACAAAAGACCTGAACATCAGCCGGGGAGACCATGGGGTCCTCGTGACCGTGTAACACAAAGATGTTGGCGTGAATGGTTTTGTTTATCATCGATGTCGGTTTACTCAGTAAACCATGAAAGCTCACAGCACTTGCAATGGGTGCGCCACTTCGAGCGAGATCCAAGGCACATAAGCCACCGAAACAAAACCCGATGACAGCAATGCGATGGGGGTCCACCATGGGCAATGCGGCCACGGCATGGAACGCCGCGAGAATACGTGCTTGTAATACCTCTCGATGCTCAAGCAGAGGTTTCATTAAGGCTTGTTTTTCTTCATTGGTTTCACCTAGGCAGCCATCCCCGTACATGTCGACGGCAAAACCAACATAGCCTAAGTCTGCAAGTGCATCCGCTTTTTGACAGGCGAAGGCATTGCGTCCACTCCAGTCATGAATAACCAGGACAGCAGGGCGTTTTGTTGTGGAGGCAGGGTCATACACGAGGTGGCCATGCAGTGCTTGGGCGTCATGGTAATAGAGGTGGCTTGATGTGTGCATAAATAGGCGCTTAATGTATAGTTTCTACGAATAAAAATAAGCATAAAACAGTTTACGACAGACCGCAATTCTTGATGGTTTTATTGTTGGGCGACAGACGCTGCTGGCGGCCATGCCATCCATTGATTCATGATGCAAACGAGCTCATCTACCCCTTGTCGTTTGAGCGAGGAAAAGAGTTGGGCGGTGAGCAGCTCTCCCGCAGAAGCGTAATGCTGTCGGACATGAATGAGCGTTTGATGGGTTTGTCCGCGGCTCAATTTATCGGCCTTGGTGAGGAGGATATGTACAGGCAGTTGCCGGGCTAGGGCCCATTGAATCATGGTTTGATCCAGGTCTTTGAGTGGGTGGCGGATGTCCATTAACAGCACTAATCCACGCAAGCTTTTTCGGACATCTAAATAATGAGCCAAGTTTTTTTGCCAGTCGCGTTTGGTGTCATGAGAGACTTTTGCGTAACCATACCCGGGTAAATCAACCAAGCGGTGATGCTCGTCTTTGACCGTGAATAAATTAATGAGCTGCGTGCGGCCTGGTGTTTTACTGATTCGAGCGAGGCCTCTGATCCCGGTCAGGCAATTCAACGCACTGGACTTGCCCGCGTTTGAGCGACCCGCAAAGGCGACTTCATAGCCCGTATCACTGGGGAGTTGATCGACACGAGCGGCACTTTTTAAGAAAACGGCTTGATTGTATAGGTTCATAGTGAATAATCTTCGATTTATTTTCGAGGACAGTGTACCATTAGTTCGCAACAACCCGTGAGGTAACCGTGAAAAAAATCCTTTGCTTGGCACTCTTTTTGAGCTCATGGGCCGGATATGCCGCAGGAAACGTTCAATCAGGACAAGAAAAAGCGACGATGTGCGCTGCCTGCCATGGGCCGAAAGGGGTGAGCACGAACCCGATGTGGCCAAACCTTGCCGGTCAACATGCGGCCTATTTAGTCAAACAGCTGCGGGACTTTAAAACAGGCCGCCTGCGCCATGCGGACATCATGATGCCGTTTGTCGCGTCACTCAGTGAGGACGACATGGCTTCATTGGCTCTGTTTTATTCTAAGCAACCACCCGCCATCGCACGTGGCGCTCAACAGGATGAACCCCGCGGCGTGCAATTATACCGTACGGGTGATGTTGAAAAAAAGATAACGGCTTGCATTGCGTGCCATGGCCCGACGGGTACAGGGAACGAAGAGGCCGGTTTTCCATCGTTAACAGGGCAGCATGCGAGTTATGCGATTCAACAATTGCAAGCATTTAAAGAAAACGCACGCCAAAATGATCTCAATGCCATCATGCGCACAATCAGCGCGCGGATGAGCATGGAAGACATGAAGGCTGTCGCTGATTATTTAGGCGGACCCTAATCTTAATGACGTGCTGGGGTAACTTGATCTAAGACTACTCTTCCACCCGAAGGCTTGTCACTTGTTGTAGTCCACGCGGTAGTTTGTGTCCACGAAGGCTTCGTGTACCCAAGTAGGGCGTTCTGTCGGCCGCTTTTAAGCTTAAATGCCGCTTGCCAGCGTGCACGATCAACGTGCTTTTTTCAGATAATAGCTGAATATCCAAAACAAATTCTGTGCGAGTTGATGCCAAAGCGGAAGGAATATTAATTAATCGATTGCCTTTCCCTCGTGCGAGCACGGGCAACTCGGCTGCTGCAAAAATCAAGAGGCGGCCGGTGTTGGTGACGCATGCGACGTGTTGTGCTTCTTGAGATAGAACCAAACGAGGGGGTAAAATGTGGGCGTTTTCGGATACCTTCAAGCACACTTTTCCATTTCGATTTTTAACGTGTAAATCGCTTAATTGTGCGAGGAACCCATATCCCGCGTCAGTTGCTAAGAGCACCCATTCGTCAGGCTCGCCACTGACTAAGGCCACAAAGGATGCGCCATCGGCAGGGTTTAGTTTTCCAGTTAACGGCTCTCCTTGGCCGCGTGCAGCAGGCAGGGTATGGCCTGGCAAAGAATAAACCTTGCCTTCGTTGTCGAAAAAGACGACTTGTTGATTGCTGCGCCCGGGTGCTTGCGCTTTGAAGGCGTCGCCTGCTTTATAGCTTAAGGTCGCGCCGTCAATGTCGAAGCCTTTGGCGGCTCTGACCCATCCTTTTTCTGAGATAACGATGGTAATGGGCTCATTGGGGAGAATGTCTTCTTCTTTTAATGCTTGTGAATCTGTTCGTGTCATCAGAGGAGAACGACGTGGATCACCGTATTGGTCGCGATCGGCGGTCATTTCTTCTTTTACTAAGTTTCGCAAGCGTGTGTCGCTCGCTAAAATTTGTTGGAGTGCGTCTCGTTCCAAGGCGAGCGCCTCCAGCTCTGCGCGTAATTTAATTTCTTCAAGTTTCGCCAAGTGGCGTAATTTAAGATCAAGAATTGCATCCGCTTGGATGGCACTTAAGTGAAAGCGTGCCATCAAGGCTTGCTTTGGATTGTCGTCATGGCGAATGATGGCTATGATTTCATCTAAATTTAAATAAGCAATCCATAGTCCGTCGAGGATGTGCAGGCGATCGAGGACGTTATTGAGACGATGTTGTAAGCGTTTTTTTACGGTACTGAGCCGAAAAACAAGCCATTCGTTTAAAATAGTGACTAGATTTTTAACGCGAGGCTTGCCATCCAAGCCAATCATATTAAAATTAGCGCGGTAACTCCGTTCTAAATCCGTGGTGGCAAAGAGATGCGACATCAGGTCATCCACATCAATCCGATTGGATCGCGGGATGATCACAAGCCGCGTCGGGTGCTCATGATCCGATTCATCACGCAGATCGTCGACCATCGGGAGTTTTTTCTGCTGCATTTGAGTAGCAATTTGTTCAATAATTTTATCGCCTGAGACTTGATAGGGAAGGGCTGTGATCACCACGTGGTGTTTTTCAGTCTGATAAATGGCGCGCATTTTGATGGAGCCCAGGCCGTCTGTGTACATGGCGCGAATCGCGTGTCTCGGGGTGATTATCTCCGCTTGTGTTGGAAAATCGGGCCCCTGGATGAACGTCATGAGCGTATCGAGGGAGGCCTCGGGATTATCTAATAAATGAATACATGCATTGGCCACTTCCACGAGGTTGTGAGGCAAAACATCAGAAGACATGCCCACAGCAATGCCTGTGGCTCCATTGAGAAGGACGTTGGGTAAACGGGCGGGGAGTAACGTTGGCTCACGGAGCGTCGCATCAAAATTGTCCATCCAGTCCACGGTGCCTTGTTGTAACTCAGACAACAACAGATCAGCATAAGCCGACAAGCGTGCTTCCGTGTAACGCATGGCCGCGAAGGATTTCGGATCGTCAGGCGAACCCCAGTTGCCTTGGCCATCAACAAAGGGATAGCGATAGGAGAAAGGCTGGGCCATGAGGACCATGGCCTCATAACAGGCTTGATCACCATGAGGATGAAATTTACCCAGCACATCCCCTACGGTCCGTGCTGATTTTTTATGTTTAGACGTGGCTTTCAAGCCCAGCTCAGACATTGCATACACGATGCGACGTTGAACCGGTTTAAACCCATCGGCAAGATGCGGCAATGCACGGTCTAAAATGACGTACATGGAGTAATCAAGATAGGCTTTTTCGGTAAACTCCGTGAGGGGTTTACGCTCGGTTACAACAGCCATGGTCTGTATCCTTCTTCTTATTTTTTCTTAAGCGTTGAGTCGTCACGTGGTAGCCATTCAAGGCGTGTACTATACTCTATCATAATAAGGCAGGGGTGGCACTTGGTCTATTAATCAGCGGGAGATTGTCATGTATTTATGCAAAAAAAAGGATAAAAATGGGCAAGAATACGTGGAGACTCCTTTTTGCGATCATGCGTTAGTGACTAATCCCTTGCTTAATAAAGGAATGGCCTTTACTGAAAAAGAACGACAAGCATTTGATTTGCATGGTCTTTTGCCTCCTCATGTTGCAACATTAGAGGAGCAACGTGAGCGTTCTTATGAAGCGTTTAAAGGCAAAACAAGCGATATAGAGCGATATATTTATTTGCGTAGTCTACAGGATTCGAATGAAGTTCTGTTTTATAGTTTATTGACCACGTATGTGACGGAAATATTGCCGATTGTTTATACACCGACGGTAGGTCAGGGTTGCCAATTGTTTAGTGAAATATATCGTCGACCTCGAGGGGTGTTTATTTCTTATCCCTTACGGGATCACATGGATGCTATCTTAGCGAACACATGTTTTGATGACATTGAAGTCATTGTGGTTTCTGACGGGGAGCGTATTTTAGGCTTAGGCGATGAGGGTGCTGGCGGAATGGGGATTCCGATCGGTAAACTGGCCTTATACAGTGCGTGTGCAGGCATTCACCCGGTCGCAACCTTGCCTATATTGCTTGATACGGGCACAAATAATCAGGATCTGATCCATGATCCACTGTATATCGGTTGGAAACATGCACGCATTCGAGGGAAAGCATATGATGATTTTATCGATGAATTTGTAACGGCTGTTAAAAAACGGTTTCCTCATGTTTTATTGCAATGGGAAGATTTTGCTCAGCAAGAAGCCAACCCCTTGTTGGAACGTTATCGCGATAAACTCCTGACCTTTAATGATGATATTCAAGGGACAGCGGCTATTGCTACCGGTACATTGCTTTCTGCGGTGCAGGTTACGGGCACCGCATTGCGCGATCACCGCATTGTTGTTTTGGGCGGGGGTTCGGCCGGATGTGGTATTAGCAATTTAATGATGAAAGCCATGATGGACGATGGTTTAAGTGAACGTGAAGCACGCGCCCGTTTTTTCTTGGTCGATCGAGAGGGGTTATTTGTTGAAGGTGCGGCCGGTTTAATGGCTTTTCAGGAAAAATTTTGTCAAAGCAAACGTGCCGTCGCCGATTGGGTTTGTGCTGATCCCCATCATATTACGTTACTGGATGTGGTTAAAAATATACATCCGACTGTTTTAATTGGTGTGTCGGGGCAGCCTGGCACCTTTAGTGAGGCCGTTGTGCGTGAAATGGCCGCACATGTTTCCCGGCCGGTGATTTTTCCGTTGTCTAACCCGACTAGCCGCAGTGAAGCAGTGCCGGAGGATTTAATTGCGTGGACCAATAATCAAGCGGTGATTGGAACGGGGAGCCCTTTCCCGTCGGTGATGCGTAATGGTGTTTCTACGCGTATTGATCAAACCAACAATGCGTATATTTTTCCTGGCATGGGCTTGGGATTAATTGCAGTGAAAGCCACCCGAGTGACCGATGATTTGTTTATGGTTGCAGCGAAAGCGCTGGCGGCGTGTTCACCGTCTATCAACAATCCCGTCGCCAATTTATTACCGCCGTTAAGTGATATTCGTGAGGTCTCTTTGAAGGTGGCGTTAGCCGTTGCAAAAGCAGCAGTAGCTGCGGGGCTCGCTGCACCTCATACCGATTCAGAGGTGGAAAAAATTGTGCGCGACCACGTGTGGAACCCGGTTTATTTACCTTATAAGCGATGTTCTTTTAGATGAAATTGATCTCAAAATAACGCCATACAGAGGGACAAAGGCAATGAAGCTGATGAGCGTTTTGAAGCCAAGATCGACGAGGGCTATTTCCATCCAATGCTGGCTTAAAAAAGGGTTACCGCAGTGATAAAAGGCCAGCGAAAAAAACACCAGCGTGTCAATAACATTGCTTATGCTTGTGGCGAGTGTGGGCGCCAGCCACCAGGATCTGTTGTTGTTCACCCGTTGGAAAACAAGAATATCGAGCAATTGCCCAATGACATAGGCACAAAAACAAGCGCCTGCGATGCGTAATGGTAATTCAGGCAGCATGAAGAGGCGGCTGCTGTCCTGATTAAACACGCAAGCCAAGCAATATGAGCTGATGAGCCCAGGTAGCATGCTACGAAAGACAACCTGGCGCGCCATGGCTGCGCCGAATAAGCGCGTGGTGAGATCCGTGGTAATAAAAATAAGCGGGTAAGAGAACGCGCCCCACGTGGTGTGAAAGCCGAATAGATAAAAAGGATATTGCACCAACACGTTACTTATCGTTAATAAGCAAATGTGAGCGAGTGATAAAAATCGGAGTGAGCGCGTCATTTATTCATTGTCCTTCGTATTTTCAAGATGAATTTTACGAAAAAAATGATGAATCAACGGTGAGAGCATCATGACAAAAATAGCAATGAAAGCAAGCCCACTAAAAAGGGCATAGCATCCTGCAAATAATTTTGCCGCAGGGGTTGTTAGTGTGGCGGCGGGTCCCATGCCGGATAGAATCATGGACGCATTCAGAAAGGCATCAACCCAAGACATCTGCTCAAGGAGATGATAGCCCAACATGCCGAGAAACAGTGAAACGGATATAAACGCAAAAATAATCAAGGCATTACGTGCCAAATGAAAATATACATTCGGTACGGCGGCAAGCAATTCAGTTCGTTGTATCAGCATGTTGCATCCTTAGGGGTGATAGCGAAGCCAGATTGGTAAAACTCGGTCTAAATAAACCATGAATTTCCACAAGCCGACGGATGATTCGACATGGCCAAAGGGATCAACCGATTGCTCTGGGTAGGCGATGCCTAAACCAAAAAGCCCCGGGGCAATGATTCCGATGTGCGGGTTGTGGGGTAGGTTGTCGTCGTGGTTGACGTGCACGCTTTTTCGGCGCTCAAACCCAAGCGCATAAATAACATGGTCACAGAGAGGAAGATGGTGTGCTACCTGTGCGTCATGGCTTTCATAACGCACGAGATTCGGCGGCAAGATCCCGTCAATGTGCGTTCTGGCCCATTCAGCTGTTTCGCCTTTTAACCCGGTGTTGTCGAACAAGATCCAGTCGCCCATATCCAGGGCATAACGACAGGGGCTGCGATAAAAATTAATTATTTTTTTTGCCCCCAACTCGACCAGGTGGCGAATCACAATAATGGCAGAATGAGATGAACCAAACACCGCGTAAGTTTTGCTGCGGTCAATGTGTTTAGCTAATTGTGCTTTATCCAACGCAAGCGTCAGTGGGATTGACGTGATGCCCTCATGTTTGAGCGTTAAGGGAATGGCCCCTGTGGCTAATATCACGTGCGTAGCATGGTGTGTTTCGGCCCCCACCGTCAAAGACCAGATACGATCGGATAAAATCAGTTGATGAACGAGTCCTCGCTGGGCCGTCACGTGTGCGCATAATTGGTCAGACAGCCATTGCAGAGGGGCCACCACGTGACGAAGCGTGCAGGTTTTTTCAGGCGGCAAGTGGTTTAATTCAAAATCGATGGGTGCTTTTGCATAGTGAACGGATTTAACGGCGTTTAAAAAATCCATAAACCGCTTAACCGTCGTGTTGCTGGATACGTTTTGCCAGAGCGCGCCGAGATCGCCTACGCTAAATTGGGGGTCTATCCAGAGCAGTTCATGGCGAGAAAAACCGTGATCTAAAAGCCGGCCAATCGCTGCAATTCCGGCTGGACCACCACCAATAACGGCCCATTTAAAGGGTTGAGTTTTTAACGAGGCAGGCATAGGCGTAAGACGTTACGTGGATTGGTGCGTTAATATAGGAGTGAAAGTATACGGCAACATGACCTTCAAATCTAACCGTTTTATCGGGATGGTTCAAATCCAGTGAACACTCGCCTTGTTTTTCGTAGCTATTTTTGAGAGCAGTCATCTACCAGCAGGCTGGTTTATGATACATAATTTATCGTCAAACAAAAATAAGGATCATGATGATAACTGCTCACAAAAAGAACCACGCCCGTTTCTTCACTCCAGAGTCGGCGTGAGGCATTGCTGAATGTATCCATTGCACTGAACAAAGAGTTTGAGGCGTTAGCAAGCCAATATCACGTCTCCATGGAAACAATCTGGACTATCTGTTATTCCGCAAGATATGACATCGACAGCGTTAAATATACGCCTCACGAATGAATTTTAGGAAATTGTCTTTAAAACATCTTGCAATTTAAATTAAGAAGATCATGCTATAGAGCATGAACAAACTCACCCTGACACCCGCTGAA
>CANISA010000045.1 GCA_947470005.1 Legionellaceae bacterium
CGCAGGCGTCCAACGCGGGGATTTATCTTTATCAATTAGCAGCGCACGGACCCCTTCATAAAAATCCGGTTTCTGCATGAAGTGATAGGTTAAACCATAATCCATCTGTAAGCATTCAGCAAGATTCATCCCCTTGGCGCGTTGGAGTTGTTCAAGCGTAACATGCAGACTCATGGGCGCTTTTTGCAAAAGCGTTAGCTGAGTTTCTCGTGCCCAATCATTACCTAAATTGTCCAGTGATTGTAATATGCTAAGCACGCTGGGCTGGGAGAAGCACGTCGCTATTTCTTCTGCGTGTACGAGGCCTGGTGTCGTTGTATGGGGTTGTTGATAAGGCCGTAAGCATGCGTCTACAGCTGCATGAGCGTTTTGCGTTAAATTTGCGTTAATCAGGCTTGCCAAGAGTAGAGGCATCGCGTGCGCTGGAATGACCGAGTGAATCAGCCCTAACGCGCGTGCCTCAAGCGGGTTCAATCGATGCCCGGTTAATCCTAAATATTGTCCGCTTCCGTTGGGGTAGCGAGAGAGCAAGTGGCTGGATCCAATGTCAGGAAAAAAACCAATGCTTGTTTCTGGCATTGCAAACGCAAATCGATCGCTTGCCACAGGGTGTGAGCCATGCAAGGAAATTCCCACGCCACCCCCTAACGTGAGCCCATCCATCAGTGCAATGTATGGTTTTTTCAGGTTATGAATGAAATGATTCAGCCGATATTCGTCCCTAAAAAATGACAGTGCGGCTAAGGGGTTGTGGTGACCTGCTTCATAGACCGCACGCACATCACCACCTGCGCAAAACGCGCGCCCATCTGCCGCTTGAATCACGATGGCATGAATGATTGTGTCGGTCTCCCATGCCTGCAATTGCTCGTGCAACGCGAGGATCATCGGGTGGGTCAGTGCATTTAATGCCGCAGGACGATTCAAGGTAATCAGGCCCACGTGTTTTTCAATGGAAAAAATAAGGTTCTCTGACATGGTCATGCCCCGCTGAACGTAGGCTTTCGTTTTTCAAGAAAAGCCGACACCCCTTCGGTTTTATCTGCACTCGCACACACTTTGGCAAAGTGGAGCGCTTCCACGTGGAATGCGTCGGTGAGGGAGAGATCAACTCCGCGATCAATTACGTCCATGACGCTCGCAACCGCCAGTGGCGCCATGGCCATGATTTGGCGCAACAGCGCGTTAGCTCGTGTTAATAGGTGAGTCGGCTCAACCACTTCACTCACCAAGCCCCATGCACACGCCGTTTCTGCGTCAATGGAACGTCCCGTTAAGCACAGATCAAGCGCGCGGCCTTTTCCCACTAAGCGCGCTAACCGTTGCGTTCCACCATACCCCGGAATAACGCCCAATTTAACTTCAGGCTGTCCAAATTGAGCACTTATGGATGCAATGCGTAACGTGGCCGACATGGCCAATTCACAACCGCCTCCAAACGCATACCCATTAATGGCGGCGAGGGAGGGTTTGCCTAATGTTTCTAGGTCTCGAAAAACACCTTGTCCAAAGCAGGCAAACGTATATCCTCGTTCGGCATCACACTCGGCCAATCGTCTAATATCGGCACCGGCACAAAAAGCCTTGCCGGCTCCGGTGACTAACAACGCCTTCACGTCAGGATTCTGTTTGGCTGTGTGTATCACTTCTTTTAATGTGCGCAAGAGATCGTCATTCAATGCATTTAGTTTTTCAGGGCGATTCAACGTTACCGTCAAAATACCCGCGTCCAGGGTAACGTCTAATTCGTGCATGTTCATCTCCTTAGTGAATGTAATAGTCTTCATCCAACGCTGATTTAGCAATGATTTCCCGCATGATTTCGTTTGTGCCTTCTAGGATTTGATGAACCCTCAAATCGCGAAACACACGTTCAATTTGATACTCACGCAAATACCCGTACCCGCCATGTAATTGCATGGCTTTATCGCTGATTTGAAAAGCAACATCGGTTGCTAGCCGTTTGGCCATCGCACAATACATGGGCGCATTGGGGTGTTTGTTATCCAACGCATTGGCAGCACGGTACACCATCAAACGTGCTGCTTCAAATTCAGTCAACATATCTGCGAAATAAAAACGAAGGGCCTGCCGAGATGACAAGGGGGTGCCAAATTGCTTGCGTTCATGCAGATAAGCTTGCGTTAAGCGCAGACAGGCCGTCGCCCCTCCTAAGGAGCAAGCGGCAATGTTAATGCGCCCGCCATTCAACGCATTTAATGCAATTTTAAACCCCATGCCTTCATTCCCAACACGGTGGTCGATGGGGACACGGCAATTTTCAAAAAAGAGCATGGTGGTGGGCTGATTACACCACCCTAATTTTTTTTCTAGTTTTCCAAAGGTTAAACCTGGCAGGCCTTTTTCAACCAAAAGGCAGCTTATCCCATGGTGTGATTCATCGCCGGTGCGAACCATGCATAAATACACATCACTGACACTTCCACCTGAAATAAATGATTTAGAGCCGTTGAGCACGTAATGATCACCATCAATAACCGCGCGTGTTTTGAGGGAAGCCGCGTCGGAGCCTGACTCCGGTTCTGTCAAGCAGTAGCTCGCAAAGGCATCCATGCTGGTTAAGCGGGGGCCCCATTGCAACCGAAGAGGCTCTGATGCGTATTTATCCACCAGCGATGTGACCATGTTGTGGATGGAAAGATAAGCACTTGTGCTCACACAACCAGCGGCCAATTGTTCAAAAATCAAGGCTGCATTGAGGCGCGTTAGCTGTGAGCCACCAATGTCTTCAGAAGCGACCATACCTGCCATGCCCAGTTGAGCGGCTTCGCGAAGAACGTCCACAGGAAAGTGGCCTTGTTCATCCCAGGTGCCTGCATGAGGCAATAATTTATCCCGTGCAAAATCGGCTGCCATTTTTTGCAACATGCTGTGTTCTTCATTTAAGTCAAAGTCCATTTATAATCCTTCTAGCGTCCACGGATTTTAGAAAAGGAATCCACATTTAAGCACACTCAACACGACTTGTTAATGATACAATGGGCGATCATCGATGATGACTTAATAATAAAAACATGCTTCCCACTCAGACGCTCGCTCATCCTTCATCTCCTGCCGGTGTCCTTAAAGACTATTTCGGTTTTGATGCTTTTCGTCACCCGCAAGAAGAGATCGTAAACGATCTGATGGCAGGCGTTGATTTGCTCGTGTTGATGCCGACCGGTGGTGGTAAATCGCTGTGTTATCAAATTCCAGCGATTCTCCGTGATGGCGTGGGGATTGTCGTTTCGCCGCTGATTGCCTTGATGGAAGATCAAGTCGCCGCACTTAAGTCGCATGGTATACGGGCGGCTTATTACAATTCGTCGTTGACGTCATCCGAAGCGCGTGGCGTATTAGCCGCACTTCATCAAGAAACGATTGATCTTCTGTATATTGCACCTGAGCGTCTGTTGCAAGAAGGGTTTCTTGAGCGCTTGAAAACCTGCAACATCAGCCTCTTTGCCATTGATGAAGCGCATTGTATTTCGCAATGGGGGCATGATTTCCGCCCAGAATACGCAGCGCTCGGACAATTAAAAACCCATTTTCCAGATGTGCCCCTGGTTGCATTAACAGCAACGGCTGATTTGCAAACACAAAAAGACATGATTCGTCAGTTAAATTACAATCCAAAGCACTATGTGGCGTCGTTTAATCGCCCTAATATTCATTATCAAGTCCTTCCAAAAATGAACCCCATCAAACAATTGAGTCAGTTTTTGGAAACACAACCCCAGCAAGCTGGC
Organism: Legionellaceae bacterium; assembly: GCA_947470005.1. Lineage (GTDB taxonomy): Bacteria > Pseudomonadota > Gammaproteobacteria > Legionellales > Legionellaceae > JAGVJT01. Next base: position 3,750 of record CANISA010000045.1, read on the forward strand.
ATTATTTATTGTGGTACCCGCTCGAATGTGGAGCGAGTGGTCGTTAAATTACAAGCACTGGGCCACCGCGCTCGCGCCTACCATGCGGGTCTTTCCTTTACGGAGCGCCGTGAGGTGCAGTCGCTTTTTCGTTACGATCGTATTGAGTTGGTGGTAGCAACATTAGCCTTTGGAATGGGGATTGATAAACCGAACGTTCGATTTGTTGTCCATCATGATTTGCCGAAGACCATTGAAAGTTACTATCAAGAAACGGGCCGCGCTGGCCGTGATTCACTCCCAGCACGAGCCCTCTTGCTTTACGATCCCGCGGATAGTGCTCGATTGCGGAGCTTTGTGAGCCCTGATATGCCTGCAGCGCAACAGCGTATTGAGCATCATAAACTCAATCACATGCTCGCATTTGCCGAGGCCACACATTGCCGACGGCAAATTTTATTGCGTTATTTTGATGAGCCGTATGAGCAAGCGTGCGGCTATTGTGATGTGTGTGACTCTCCGCCTGAATCAATCGATGCGACCATTGACGCTCAAAAATTCCTCTCGTGTATTTATCGTCTACGTCAACGGTATGGAATGGTGCATGTGATTGATGTGCTCCGAGGAAGCTTGTCTGAAAAAATAAAACAATCCGGGCATGAGCGTCTTAGCACGTTTGGGATAGGTGTGGATAAGCCCACGGCGTATTGGCGGCAACTGGGCTGGCAACTCATTCATCGTGATTATTGCCGGCAAGATCTCGAGCAGTTTAATGTCTTGTGCTTAACTCAAAATGCGGCACCCGTGTTGCGCGGGGAGGAGCGCGTTTTCTTAAGCGTGCCATCACAAGCGGTTAAACCCGAGCGCGTCAAGACAAAAAAAGACCGCGGGCCGCGGGGTAAATCTTCAAAATCAGCGCATTCAAGCGCGACCAATAGTCCCTTGTTTGAGATGTTGCGTGTTTTGCGTCGTAAGCTGGCTGATGAGGAAAACAAACCCCCATTTATGATTTTCAGTGATGCAACGTTGCATGACATGGTTAGTATCAAGCCGAAAAATCTTGAACAATTACTGACTGTTTCAGGAATAGGCCAGCACAAGTTGGCTCGCTATGGTCAAATTATGTTAGATGCCTTGCAACACGAAATCGTATAAATTGAACGGCGAGGGTGGTTCATCCGTGCTCTAGAGCCCGGTGGCAATAACTAATTATTGATCCATCGGACCATGGTATCTCAAAAGCCAACCGACCAGACTTGAAACAAGTCATGCTGTCATTGACTCAGGGAGGTGTTGCTAACATTCCATTATGGATGGAATGTTAGCTGGATGAATTTTTAAAAAAATATCAACAGCAACTACTAATTAATGTTTCTACAATTTTGCAAGAGGCTCTATATTATCAGAATTTTAAAATATACACATGGATTGAGACTCGAGCATAGAAACATTTGTTTGTCTGAGCAGGTTGTTTCCCTTAAAATAGCTTTTTAATGGGTAAGTGCTCGCGTATAGGATTTTTATGTCAGATTTTTACCAAGATTTTACCAAGCGGTGCACGTTTGCCATCATTTCTCACCCAGATGCAGGGAAAACAACGGTTACAGAAAAATTATTGTTGTTTGGAGGTGCTATCCAGATGGCAGGTACGGTGAAAGGGCGAAAAGCCACGCGGCATGCCACGTCAGATTGGATGGAAATGGAGAAAGAACGGGGTATTTCAGTGACCACCTCGGTGATGCAATTTGCGCATAACGCGCACGTGATGAATTTGCTGGATACGCCAGGGCATGAAGACTTTTCTGAAGACACGTATCGAACACTCACCGCGGTTGATTCGGCCCTCATGGTTATTGATGTGGCGAAGGGGGTGGAAGAGCGTACGCTGAAATTGATGGAAATCTGCCGTCTGCGTGACACACCCATCATGACGTTTATTAATAAATTAGACCGAGAAGGCCGGGAGCCGATCGATCTTTTAGATGAAATCGAAACCATCTTGAAAATTCGGTGCGCGCCCGTTACGTGGCCTGTCGGTATGGGTAAGCGATTTCGAGGGATCTACCATTTAGGCCAAGACGCAGTCTTTCTTTACCAATCGGGCAAAAATACACAAAGACAAGAGGCCATGGTAATCCAAGGCTTAGATAATCCTGCACTGGATGAGCACTTGGGCGAGCTTGCGAAAGAACTTCGGGACGAGATGTTGTTGGTGAAAGGGGCCTCACATGCCTTTAATTTGGATGATTATTTATCAGGCAAGTTATCGCCTGTTTATTTTGGCTCAGCCATCAATAATTTCGGGATCAAGGAATTATTAGATGATTTTGCAACGTTTGCACCAGGTCCTCGGCCACGTGAGGCAGAGCAGCGCCTTGTGTCACCGAGTGAAAAAACATTCACTGGTTTTGTTTTTAAAATTCAAGCCAATATGGATCCTAAACATCGCGATCGCATTGCTTTTTTACGGATTTGTTCAGGAACGTTTAAAAAAGGCATGAAATTAGCGCACTTGCGGTTAGGCAAAGAGATTCAAATGTCCAATGCCTTAACGTTCATGGCAGGCGACAGGGTGCATACAGACACTGCATTGCCGGGCGATATCATTGGGCTACATAATCATGGCACGATTCGTATTGGCGATACGTTCACGGAAGGTGAGGTATTAAAATTCACGGGGATACCTAATTTTGCTCCTGAGCTATTTCGCTTGGTTCGCTTGAGTGACCCACTCAAAAGCAAAGCGTTATTAAAAGGACTCATTGAGTTATCTGAAGAGGGTGCCACTCAAATTTTTCGTCCATTAAACAGTAACCAGCTGATTTTAGGCGCGGTGGGCGTGTTGCAATTTGACGTGGTGGCGCACCGATTAAAGCATGAATACAAAGTTGATTGTTTGTATGAGGCGGTAAGTATCTCCTGTGCACGTTGGGTTTATGCTGAAGATGACAAAGCCATGGCGCTGTTTCGAGCGAAAGCGTTTGATTATTTGGCACTGGATGGAAGTGATTCATTAATCTATTTGGCTCCAACCCGAATTAACCTTGGATTGGCACAAGAGCGATATCCCGCGATTCATTTTACGGCCACACGAGAGCATTGATTGGTGAGAAGCCAAGATTAGATCTTGAAATTTAATCAAGATCAGGTATGCTCCCATCATGTGTGGGGCCGTTAGCTCAGCTGGTAGAGCAGGAGGCTCTTAACCTCTGTGTCATAGGTTCGATCCCTATACGGCCCACCATCCTAAGATATGAGTCATGTCAGATTTCAGAAAAGCGATCATTAGGCAAGCAATTTAAAATACGTCTGGAGTCTAATGACGCTGCTTTATGGTATACTGCTTTCTCAATATGTCGCTCACAAACATCATTCCAGTTATTACTATTTACAGCAGCCCTTACTTGCAATAATGCATGAAGCCCTTCTCTCGACCAACGCATATGCTGTTGACCTTTACAGAAAAGTTAATGTCCTTATAGGATAGACTAAAATATCAGTTTACACAAATTAAATTACACTTCCGTTAAGAACTATATTCTTCGGGACATTACACCTCTGGTGGGCAACGTTGGGGGAAGCACCGTTTGCCACCCCAACGTGCTGTATGAGGGTTCAAAATGAGCACAGGACATCATCATTCACATGGTAAAACCTCTCAAGAACGTCCTCTTTTATTGGCGTTAATATTAACCTCAATTTTTCTTTTAATGGAGGCGATCGGGGGGGTCTTAACGGAAAGTCTAGCATTGATATCTGATGCCGCTCATATGCTTACTGATGTTACTGCGTTAGCCATTTCTCTTGTGGCTATAAAAATTGGACGACGATCAGCTGATCTTAATCGAACATTTGGCTATTACCGATTTGAGATTTTAGCTGCAGTGTTTAATACCATTCTTTTGTTTTTGGTCGCACTGTATATTGTTTGCGAAGCCTATCAGCGATTGAGTCAGCCCGCTGAAATTAATTCCATTTTGATGATTATTATTGCATCGATTGGTTTGGTGGTTAATGTAATATCAATGCGGTTATTAGCTCCTGGAAAAGATAATAGTATTAATATGAAGAGCGCTTATCTTGAAGTGTGGAGCGATATGTTGGGCTCAGTCGGGGTGATTATTGCTGCCGCTATTATTTATTTCACCGGATGGAAATCGGTCGATTCAGTGATTGCTATTCTGATTGGTTTATGGATTTTACCACGGACATTTGTTTTGCTAAAAGAGAGTATTAATATATTACTGGAAGGTGTACCGAAAGAAATTGATTTAAAAAGACTAAAAGAATCCATGTTCAAAATCGAAGGCGTGTTAGATATACATGAGCTGCATGTTTGGAAAATTAGTAGTGATAAAATTAGTTTGACTGCTCACGTCGTCGTTGACTCAACATATGAATGGGATCATGTGTCAGGTCATCTTCGCACGGTTTTGATTTCACAATTCAATATTTCACACACCACCTTGGAACCTGAGCGTATAAAATGTCTTGAAGAAGAAAGGAACTGTCACTTTCATCGCCCTCACTAACGTGAATTAGTTGAGGGGCATCATCGACAAAAACGTCTTCATTTTTTGATTTTTAAACAACGCATCTAGATGAATATAGTCAGGCCACATCGTTTGTAATGTCATTAATATCATGTATCCAAATTCGAGGTTTTCAGCCAATAAATTATCCACCATGTTTTTCATCAACGTCGCAGAAACGCCCACGTCAAGAGGCGTTGTTTTAAATGGTTTCATCCGCTGAAAAACATCCTGAAATATGCTAGTCATAATTTTTGGCGTAGGTAATCCATCATAAACACGATGGTCCACACTGACGGATACGGGCAGTAAGTCCCTCGCTTCGAACGTATTACTCTCTTTACTCCATACCGGTGTTCTCTGAACTTCAAACAAGGTGATTTTCGAGGCTTCATTGGATAATAGAGGTGATGATCCTTGTACATAGCCTGATGCACCAATGTTACTGACACTAACACCTGGAGGTGTTGGACGAACAGATTGATAAATAAGACCCTTCATTTCTTCGAGTATCGTTTCATGTATCGATATTAATTCAGGATGATCCTTCTCTAGCTCTTCACGTTTTTTATAACAATAAGTCATCATGGCAACAACTTGTTTTATTTTACTCGATAAGGCCTGTGCTGTTAGTGCATGACAATCCTGGAAAACAATGGTACCCATGTGATCGTCACACCCAGGTAACTTCACAACAAGAGCAACGCGAGCCTCCTGACGTTGATAAAGCATGCTATCTTGCAGGTATAATTGATATTCAGGATAATCGACAAGCAGCTGACTGACTGTTTGTAACATCAGTGTCGTTAATGTTTCAGGTGGGTACTTTTTATTAAAAAAATCAAGGCATGTAATATCAAGATTAAATTGACCTACCATCGTCGGATCGACCGGATCACGCCACTGGCTC
>CANISA010000046.1 GCA_947470005.1 Legionellaceae bacterium
GAGGAAACTTAGGTAAATATGTCCGAGAAACGCTCGATCTATATTTTACATTGTGCTCGTATGAAGCGTCCCTCGAACAAATGCTGTATTTACCGACGTTGCTTGCCAATGCCGGGCGTGATCCCATCTCTCAGAAACAAATTATTTCAGAAGAAACCTGCAAGATCACGGTGGCCATCATGGCAACGTGTGGCTTATACAATGAAACAGGGACACACATGGTCCGCACGGGGATCCCGGCTAAAAGCGGCGTGTCTGGCTACACCATTGCGAGCGTACCTGGAAAAGCAGGGATTGTCGTCTTAAGTCCACGTGTCAACCCCAAAGGCAACAGCATTCGTGGAGAAATCATGTTGGAGGAATTATCTAAAGCAATGAATTGGCATTTTGCCCTTCCCTAATGATAAAATAATGCCAAACATTAATATCAAGGAAGAAAAGACCATGAATATTAGCCTATTTGATTTGTTTTCCATCGGAATTGGCCCGTCGAGCTCACACACCGTTGGCCCAATGCTTGCGGCCAATGCTTTTTTAGAACAACTTTCCGAAGCCAATGCCCTCGAAAAAACAAGTCGAATTAAAATAGATCTCTATGGTTCTTTGGCCTTAACCGGTAAGGGCCACGCCACCGACAAGGCTATTCTTATCGGCCTGGAAGGAAAATCCCCCGAAACCGTGCACCCTGAAACAATGGCCTCACGTACACAGGCGATTCGCGATACACAAACGCTGTGCCTTGCTGGGAAAAAAAATATTCCGTTTCATGAATCACGTGATTTTCTTTTTCTACAAAAAGAGGTCTTACCTAAACACACCAATGGCATGCGTTTTACCGCCTATGATGACGCATCAACCCCCTTGATGAGCCAAATATATTATTCCATCGGCGGGGGATTTATTCTGACCGAAGAAGAATTTGAGCGCCCAACCCCCGACGAGAAAACCTTGCCCTATCCGTTTAGTACCGCTGCGGAATTACTCAACCATTGCAAGACAAATAACCTGACTATTGCCGAATTAATGCTTCATAATGAACACGCTTGGCGTGACACACCGGCGATCCACGAAGGGATACTCGGTTTAGCACGCGTCATGAATGCCTGCATCGACAACGGCTGCAAGCATGAAGGGATCCTCCCTGGGGGGTTGAATGTCAAACGCCGCGCGCCGGATTTATATAAAAAATTAAACGCAAAACAAGGCGTGTGTAGCATCTACGAACAATCAGACGTCATGAATCGCCTCAACCTCTACGCGATGGCCGTCAACGAAGAAAACGCAGCCGGTGGTCGCATTGTCACGGCCCCGACCAATGGGGCCGCCGGCATTATCCCTGCCGTGTTCCGTTACATGCAAGATGCACACAACAAAGGCCATCACGACGACATTTACACCTACTTTCTCACCGCAGCAGCCATCGGCATATTATACAAAAAAGGCGCGTCTATTTCCGGGGCAGAAGTCGGATGTCAAGGCGAAGTCGGCGTCGCCTCCTCTATGGCTGCAGCCGCAATAACCGCTGTACTGGGAGGGACTACCGAACAAATCGAAAATGCAGCAGAAATTGCCATGGAGCACCACCTGGGGATGACGTGCGACCCCGTCATGGGGCTCGTTCAAATCCCTTGCATTGAACGCAATGCCATGGGGTCAGTCAAAGCCGTGAACGCCTCTCGTATGGCACTCATCGGCGATGGCCAACACCATATTTCCTTGGACAAAGTAATCAAAACCATGAAACAGACCGGAATGGACATGCAAAGCATCTATAAAGAGACATCTTTGGGCGGTTTAGCCGTCAATTTACCCGAGTGTTGACATTGCACGCGGCACCGGATACGAGTCAGTAAGATCGAACGCAATGATCCTAAGCATATAATGTTTAAATCAAAAAACAAATCACAAACGGTGACACTGCTCAATTTTGAATATTTTACATTGTCACATAACGTTTTACCAAAATAGAAATACACCGGAAATGACTCTATCCTGTTGATTAAACAGTAATTTAATCAACAAAAGAGGAGGAAAGGCTCAGCATTGACACCTCTCCTCACGATCCTTCGTGTCAAGCCCACTTGACGAGTGGCGCATGTGACACTAAAATTGCCAACTTATTGTGATGATTGTAACTTTAAACTTGAGGACTACTGAATGCCAACTGTTCGCGTAAAAGAAGGCGAAAACCCTGAATATGCATTACGCCGTTTTAAACGATCCTGCGAAAAAGCTGGGCTTTTGACCGAATTACGACGCCGCGAGTTTTATGAAAAACCAACGGCTGAACGCAAACGTAAACAAGCTGCTGCGGTTAAACGTCACTTGAAAAAACTCTCTCGTGATGTTTCTGTTAAAAGCACCACGAAACGTCGACGTAAATAATAACCCATGACGACGATAAAAGAGCAGCTCTATGCCCACATCAAAGAGGCTATGCGCGCGCGTGATAAAAAGAAACTGGATACGTTGCGTCTAATCTCCGCTGCAATCAAACAGGTTGAGGTTGACGAGCGTATCGATGTTGATGATACACGTATGCTAGCTATTCTTGATAAAATGGCCAAACAACGTCATGAATCCATCAGTCATTATAAAACGGCCGAACGTGATGATCTCATCGCTCAAGAAGAATTTGAGTTGACGGTGATTCACGACTACATGCCAGAGCCTTTGCCTGAAGCCGCCATTATCGATCTTATCACTGAAGCCTTTGCTACCGTGCAGGTGCAACACATCAGTGACATGGGAAAAATTATGGCGTACCTCAAGCCCCTCATGCAAGGCCGTGCCGACATGGGTAAAGTCAGTGCCCTAGTCAAAACGAAATTGAATGAAGCCTTGGGGTAGTCGTGGGCCTTATCCCACGACCCTTTCTTGACGAGTTACTGAGCCAAACAGATATCGTTGCGTTCATTGATAGTTACGTGCCTTTAAAAAAACAAGGAACGAGCTACGTTGCCTGTTGCCCCTTTCATCAAGAAAAAACGCCCTCGTTCAATGTCATCACCAAAAAACAGTTTTTCCATTGTTTTGGATGTGGCGTCAGTGGAAATGCCATCAGTTTTGCCATGAGCTACTTGAATCAAGGGTTTTCTGAAGCCGTAGAAACCTTGGCTACCCGTATGGGCATCCAGGTCCCACGGGAAGGTGGGTCGCCTCAAAAAAATGCGTCCTTCAGCCTCTATCAACTGCTCGCGCGCGTCGCTCAATTTTATCAAAGAGCCCTTCAATTATCCGGCCAATCAGCCACACGCTACCTAGAACAACGCGGCGTTCAAGGCGACGTGCTGCAACGCTACCAGGTAGGCTACGCACCTGACGGTTGGCATGCTTTAGAATCAACACAACTTAATCCCAATCAAGCCGAACTGATCACCACCGGCATGCTCATTCAAAAAGACGGGGGCGGCACGTACGATCGTTACCGGCACCGATTAATGTTCCCTATTCATGATAGAAGTGGACGAATTATCGGCTTTGGAGGGAGAGCCCTCGATGATAATCAAAAACCAAAATACTTGAATTCGCCTGAAACCGTTATTTTTCAAAAAAATCGAGAACTCTACGGCTTACACCAAGTGCTTCAACACGACGCAACGCCACCACAAATCGTGGTTGTTGAAGGCTATATGGATGTGATAGCCCTCGCTCAAATGGGGATAAACCATGCTGTTGCAGCCTTAGGCACAGCAACCAGCATCTACCACATGCAATTATTAGCGAAGCATACTCAACGTGTGATTTTCTGCTTCGACGGCGATTCCGCGGGACGGCAAGCGGCGTGGCGAGCCTTGGAGAGCACGCTGCCCTCACTGAGCGTAGGCCTGGATGCCTCATTTATTTTTTTACCAGAGGGTCACGACCCAGACAGCTATATTCGCAGCGAAGGCGTCGAGGCCTTTCTTCGGTGCACAGAAGAAGCCATGCCACTCAATCAGTTTTTTTTCGAGAGGTTACTGCAACCACTGGACGTCAACAGCTTAGCGGGAAAAAGCCAGCTCATTCACGCCACCAAACCGTATTTACTTAAAATACCCGACGGGCCATACAAGCACCTATTGCTGGATGAGTTAGCACGCATAACCCACCTAGAGCCCCACCGCGTCAGCCAATTGATTGAAGAAACCGAGCCGAGCTCGCAAGAACATTCACCCTATGTCATCAAACGAACCCCAGCGCGCATCGCCACAGCCCTGATCTTGCAGCACCCTGACATATATGCAGCGGTCTTAACCGAGCTCCCCCCGTCACTCCTCGCAGATAAAAAACACCGCGTGTTACAACAATTGATGCAACGTATCGCGGCAGAACCGACCATCAACACCGCTTCTCTCGTCGAATCATTTCGAGACTCTCCCCTGTTTGACGCATTAAATAAACTAGCCGCTTGGCAGCACCATGTCCCGCCTGAGGCCCTCGCGAAGGAATTCACCGATATTGTGCTTTTTTTAGCGAAGCAAAACGACGAACGTGAAGTTCAGCAACTCATTGATCGGGCGCGCCATCAAGGCTTGAGCCTGCCAGAACGACTCCAATTGCAAGCCATGCTTCAAAAGCGACACCTCCCATCATAAGAAAAAAAAAAACTTCCTAGCATGTTTGGCAAAGCCAGTTTATAATTGAATCATTTATATAGCCTATATGTGCTCTTTGATAAGTCCCTATGTCCACAAATGACCAAGAACAACAACGCTCCCAGATAACCAAGGTAATTAGTTTAGGTAAAGACCAAAATTACCTAACTTATACGCAAATCAATGATTTGTTGCCCAATATTGTTGATACCGAACATTTTGATGTTATTATTACCATGCTGGAAGGCATGAACATCAAAGTATTCGAAATGCCTCCCAGCTATGATGAACTTTCTCTTCTCGGAAACACCGAAGAGGCACCTGATGACGTGGAAGAAGCGGCTGATGTTGTGCTCTCGGTGGATAAAGAGTCTGGACGAACAACTGACCCTGTGCGCATGTATATGCGTGAAATGGGCACGGTCGAACTTCTGACACGCGAAGGCGAAATTCGCATTGCCAAGCGGATTGAAGAAGGGATTTACCAAGTCTTAAAATCATTGGCTAGCTACCCAGAAACCATTCAACTTGTCCTCAAAGACTATGCCCGTGTCTTAGCGGACGACATGCGTTTAAGCGATATCATTAGCGGCTTTTCTGACTCAGAGGAAGAAGCGCCTCCATCGAACATTGGCTCGATGCTTGAAGAAGCGCAACAAGATCCTGTGGACATAACCGCCGGACTTCCGGATGATTCGGATGATAGCGATGGCGGAGTTATTGTCGAAGTCGATGATGGGCCAAACCCTGAGCAAGCCAAAGAATATTTTGATGAGCTTCGGCAACTCTTTGATAGCGCGATGATCTCGCTGCATGCACAAGGACGCACCTCAAAGAAGACGGTCGAGTTACTCGAGATCATGTCCGAATCGTTTTTAAAGTTAAAACTAACGTCAAGGCAAGTGGATAAATTAACGCGCCATTTCCGTGAGTTACGTAACGATATTCGCGAATTTGAACGTAATGTGATGCGACTGTGCATTGAAAAAGCACGTATTCCACGAAAATTATTCATTGATACGTTTCCCGGACAAGAAACTGATTTGCAATGGCTTCCATCCTTGATGAAGAAGCATGCTAAAAAGCTAGATATTCTGCGCATTCAAGACATTGAAGAAGATATTCAACAGCTTCAAAAGAAATTGCTCAGCTTTGAAAAAAGTCATGGACTGACCATCGGCGAAATCAAAGACATCAATCGTAAAATGTCCATTGGTGAAGCCAAAGCGCGTCGAGCTAAAAAAGAAATGGTCGAAGCAAACCTGCGCTTGGTGATTTCAATTGCGAAAAAATACACCAACCGTGGCCTGCAATTTCTTGATTTAATTCAAGAGGGCAACATTGGATTAATGAAAGCCGTAGACAAATTTGAATACCGTCGCGGCTACAAGTTCTCAACCTATGCCACCTGGTGGATTCGCCAGGCCATCACACGCTCCATTGCCGATCAAGCGCGCACCATTCGTATTCCCGTGCACATGATTGAAACCATTAACAAACTCAATCGAATCTCTCGGCAAATTTTGCAAGAAACCGGGCGTGAAGCAACACCGGAAGAATTAGCAGAAAAAATGGAGTTGAGTGAAGATAAAATTCGCAAAGTATTAAAAATTGCCAAAGAGCCGATTTCCATGGAAACACCCGTCGGAGACGACGATGATTCGCATTTGGGCGATTTCATCCAAGACGACAACATGGACTCCCCCATCGACTGCGCAACCGCCGAAGGCCTGCGTGAGGCGACCCTTGAGATCCTCGAAACCCTTACGCCGCGAGAAGCGAAAGTCTTACGCATGCGCTTTGGTATTGAGATGAATACCGACCACACTTTAGAAGAAGTGGGCAAGCAATTTGACGTCACCCGCGAGCGTATTCGGCAGATTGAAGCGAAGGCCTTACGAAAACTGCGTCATCCATCAAGGTCTGAGAAGCTGCGTAGTTTCTTGGAAAGTGACGAGTCGTAAGCAAACAATAGGGTGCAATTCCTTTGCAACAACACGTAATCCAAGCGCTTCCTTCTCCCGTTTCGGGAGAAGGAAGCGCGCGTTGCAAAAGACACATCAAACACCAAGGACGGCCATGCGATTTTTTATACTATTCTGCGCGTTATTTTTTTCACTGCCCTCGCTTCAAAGTGCCCCATTAGAAACCAACCCATCTGAGTTTAACACCATCGCCGCCAATCAAGAGTTCGACAAGATTAATTTAGGTCTATCTGTTCAAAATTTAAAACTTAGCTCGTTAAACACAGCCGTCGACACCCTGACCAAGCTATCCGGGCAGGCCGGCCTGTGCATTGAGGATGCGCAAAAAAAATTAGATAATCTAAATGACCTCATGAAAGAAAACATAACCACACCAGAGGAGGCAACGAGCGCTGACCTGGTCTACCTGGGTAAGCAACAAAAAAATTGGGCAAATAAACAAGCACAGTGTCGCCTGTTCTCGATACGCGCTCACGAAGCCATTGATGCGTATAAACGCGCAGCCCTCAAACTGAAGGAGGAAGCAACACTTGCGCGCGGCATGCCGCTATGGACACTCTATCACGCGGTCGCCGACGCGCCTGAATCAGGCCTTCGCACGGACCTCATCGGCATCCCTTTCCCGGAAACAGTGAACGCCTGGCTGATAGGGCTTGTGATGACGAGTACCACTCTTCTTGTCTCGCTGGCTTTATTACTTTGGCTCAGAAAAAGTCGATTTTCTGTGAATTATTTACGGTTTAAAAAAGTACGTAGTCGTCATGTGCTTGTTTTTGCCGGATGTTTATTGTCTGGCATACTCTTCGCCGACGCATCAAGTACCCACCTCATTCAGACGGATGCGGCAGAGGAAATGCGCGCCCTCACCGGCCTTATTTTTATCTATTTTCTTGCCTGCTCATGCCTTATTTTGATGTTTAAAGTGACGGCAATCAGGGCCTTGTTTTATTGGTACACCTTGGATTATCGATTTGCCCAAGCCTCTCTTTTCTTTTTCCTGAGTGTCTATTTTGTCGTCCACATAGGACAATGGCTCAATGCCAGCGGGGCTCTTTCTCCACCATTCTGGGATTTGTGCCATTCTCTGTTCCTTCTCACCCTCTTGACCATCAGTTTCACGTACATCATTTGTTATTGTCGTCTTAACCGTGAAGGGGTGTTTATCCAGCGGCATGAGCATCTCATTCGAAACCTTACGGCCCTTTTCATCCTTATCCCAACGGTGCTCACCCTCTTGGGGTATTTAACATTAGCTACTCAGCTGACCTACTCAGGCTTCATTCTCATCATGATTCTGTTTTTCACCGCCACACTCGTCCACGGCATTGAAAAAATATATCGACTTATTGATCAAAACAAGGCCACCAAGGCGCGTATCATCGCGTACTTTGGTTATAAAAAAGATCAAAAATTAATTGAATTTTTAATCTTAAAAATAACCGCTCAAGTCATCGTTCTTACCTTTGGCTTATTTTTTATTGCAAAAGCAACGGGCTTCTCCAATGAATCCACCGAGCTAGCTTATGATCAATTTTTAAATGGTTTCCATCTGGCAAACATGACCGTTAATCCCACACGAATTTTAATCGGCGTCATCTTATTTTGTCTTATCTACCTGAGCTCTCGCGCCCTATCAAACAAAATCAGTGGCCATCAACAATTCGAGGAGGAAGAAGAAACGCAAGTTGCGGTCGCGTCAATCTTAACCTACATCGGATTTGCCCTCGCCCTCATCTCAGGCTTGCTCATCGCTGGCTTTAACTTCACGGGTCTTGCCATTATCGCAGGCGCACTTTCAGTCGGTATTGGACTTGGGCTACAAAGCATCGTGAATAATTTCGTCTCAGGGTTAATTTTGCTCATTGAAAAACCCATCAAACCCGGCGATCGCATCAGGATTGATGGCATCGAAGGGTTTGTCAAAAAAATACGCGTTCGCTCAACCCAACTCATCACCCCCTCTCGCGAAGATATTATTATCCCCAACTCCGATTTGATCACGCGCTGTGTCACAAACTACATGCTCACTGACAAATTTTGCCGCATCAGCTTCGCAGTAGGTGTCGCGTATGGAAGCAACACAGAGCTGGTGCGAGACACCCTGCTGGAAATTGCCGATTTGCACGAAGAGGTCATCAAATCCAACCGAAACAAGCCCATCGCGTTGTTTCAGGCTTTTGGTGAAAGTGAACTGGTCTTCGAACTGTCTTGTTTAATTAAAGACGTGAATAAAAAAGCCTTGGTCCAAAGTGAACTTCATTTCACAATCGAGCGTATCTTTCGCGAGCGAAACATTGAAATGCCCTTTCCGCAGCGCGATATTAACTTAAAATTCCATGAATTAAAAAAAGTGCACGACGCAGTGAACTAGGGCGTGTCCCTAAAGTTTGCTTTTAATTAAAATTATAAATTTACTC
>CANISA010000047.1 GCA_947470005.1 Legionellaceae bacterium
AAAAGATCTAAGTAACGCCACATGAGTTCATCTGAAATTGACATCAGCTTCCCGAACATCATTTCAGGAGGCTCATCAATCCCGATATAATTATCGAGCGACTTAGACATCTTCTTCACACCATCCAACCCTTCAATCAGCGGAGTCATCAAAACCACCTGCGGCTCTTGATTCGCATGTTTTTGTAACTCACGCCCCATGAGCAGATTAAATTTTTGGTCCGTTCCCCCACACTCAACATCCGCCTGCAGCACTACGGAGTCATACCCTTGAATCAGTGGGTATAAAAATTCATGTAACGCAATGGGCTGCCCCGTCGTGTAACGTTTATGAAAATCATCGCGCTCAAGCATCCTTGCTACGGTGTGCGTTTGTGCTAACCGAATTAAATCAGTCGCACTCAGCTTACTTAACCATTGAGAATTAAACACAACGGTCGTTTTTTTAGGATCTAATATTTTAAATACTTGTTGTTGGTAGGTTTGTGCATTTTTTAAAACAGCCTCTGAATCCAACGGCACACGTGTCTCATTTTTTCCAGTGGGGTCACCAATCGTTGCTGTGAAATCACCAATCAAAAAGATTACTTCATGCCCAAGCTGCTGAAATTGTCGCAACTTATTTAACAAAATGGTATGACCAAGATGCAAATCGGGCTTTGTCGGGTCAAATCCTGCTTTGATTTTCAATGGCTTGTTTTTTTTTAACTTCATCGCCAATGCGTCTGCCGGCAATACTTCCTCGCAACCTCGCACCAACTCTGCATACCCCATGTCTTCAACACGCATCACACATCACCTTTATATGGACTAATCCGATTCTAAAATAGCTAAGACGCTGTTTTAATCATTGACCTAACTTCTTGCAGAAGGTATCTTAGCCCGGATAATTTTTTCAAGCTATCTCTTCTTAAGGATGGCAGAAACGAAGGCCCAACATGGATCAATCACCCCATCTCCACATGACGCAAACAATCAAGCACTCCAAGTTTTTACTTGTTGCTCTGATGTGTCTTATGGGCGTACTTTTATATGGACTGATCTATTCATTATTTCACCCCACATCAACGAAAAACTACTCGAAACAGTCTTTGTCTCTGCCCAACATAAACCAAAACGGATTGAAAATAAACGAAAAAGAGGCAGAAAATGCAGAGAAATGGCAATATATAACCACCCACTCAGGCGACTCAATGGCTTCTGTATTCAAACGAGCAGGCCTTAGCCCGAAAACATTACAAGCGGTGATTTATCATAATCCTCATGCAAAATTATTATCAGGGATAAAACCAAACCAAGAAATCCAACTCCTCATCCACAACAGTGTATTAAATACACTCGTCCTCCCTCTATCCGGTATCAAGTCGCTGCTTGTTCAGCGCGAAGGGGATCATTACGTTAGCCGAATCAACTCAAGAAAAATGAGTACCCAAACCCAATTGGCTACCGCGACTGTTCGTGGCTCTCTCTACGGCACAGCGAAGCGCATGAATATTTCCTACAAACTGATTCAACAAATGACGACTATTTTCAACTGGGAAATTGATTTTGCTCGAGAAGTACGAGCAGGCGATCAATTTACTATTTTATACAAAGCCTATTACATTGAAAACGAATTAGTGAGCACAGGGGATATTCTTGCCGTCACATACACTAATCGAGGAAAAATTTACAAAGCAATCCGTCATGAGTATCCCGAAGGTGATGCTGATTACTTTACGCCAGAAGGTACTAGCTTAAAAAAAGCATTTTCACGCTACCCGCTTCAGTTTAGTCACATTAGTTCGATGTTCAGCCTATCAAGAATGCACCCCATTTTACACTACAAAAGACCACACCAAGGCGTCGATTTGGCAGCACCCATTGGCACTCCCATACATGCAACAGGCGATGGCCGAATCGAAAAAATTGATCATCATCATGGGTATGGCAACATGATCAAAATCACCCATCAAAATAATTACACCTCTCTTTACGCACACTTGCTTCGGTTTCAAAAAGGGCTATCCCAAGGAGATAAAGTCAAACGTGGGCAAGTTATTGGTTATGTCGGACAAACGGGCCTTGCAGACGGTCCTCACTGCCATTATGAGTTTCACGTTAACCACACGCCCCGCAACCCTTCAACCGTGGTATTACCACGCGCATTATCTGTGCCAAGACATCAACTCACACCATTTAAAACAGCAGCAAACACGCTGCTTGCTCAACTCAAACTCTACGAAACAGCTAACCTCGCAACGGCCGCTAAGCGCTCAGCAGACACGGCATAATAATTAGGCTAAGAAAACAGGTAACGACACACACAGATGGATGCAATTATCCCAGCTCCATCCGCGAGCAATCCAGCAGGAATGGCATGTCGGGTACGCCGTATATTGACGGATCCAAAATAAACCGCAATGACGTAGAATGTTGTTTCGGTGCTGCCCATCATGGTTGCGGCTGTTTTAGCAATGAGTGAGTCACCGCCGTGCGTATGCATCAATTCAGCCATCACCCCTGTGGCGGCACTCCCTGAAAACGGACGAATCAGCGCCAGCGGCAATAATTCAGCAGGCATACCGATGTAAGTCAAAAAAGGTGTCAAGAGACCATACAGCAATTCAAAAAAACCAGATGCACGTAACATGCCAATGGCGACCAACATCGCAACGAGATAGGGGATCAAGCTTACACTGATTTCAAACCCTTGCTTTGCCCCAACAATAAATGCATCAAACCCATCAATTTTTTTGATTGCGCCATAAAGTGGAATTCCCACCACGAACGCAATAAAAAGCCAATTGGATAATGCTGAAATCAAGACACCCATCATTGATCCTTCTCAGTGATTCGATAGCGCGGCAATTTAGCCAATTGTGTCACAGAAACAAGAGCAACCAAGGTCGACACACTGGTCGCTATTAATGAACTAATAATCACACTGGTCGGATGCAGGCTACCGTTTGCACCAAGAAAAGCAATGGCAGTAACGGGAATCAACTGCACGCTAGATGTGTTGATCGCTAGAAAAGTACACATTGAATTACTCGCTGTGTGAACATGTGTGTTTAACCGCTGCAATTCTTTCATCGCTTGTAACCCAAAAGGAGTCGCCGCATTCGCAAGCCCTAACATGTTTGCCGAAATATTCATAATCATGGCACCCATTGCAGGGTGATCAACAGGGACGTCTGGGAATAAGCGGCGCATGATGGGCTGCATCACGCGAGCCAACCGCTTCACTAAGCCAGACTCCGACGCAATATTCATGAGTCCAAGCCATAATGACATAATGCCAGCGAGACTTAATGCCACCTTGAAACCTTGCTCGGCTGAGTCCGTCACGGCTTGCACAACGAGCTCAATGCGTCCTGTCATGGCTCCGACAAGAACGGCTAAAAACATCATGGTCAACCAAATTGCATTTAACACGCTTGTTCCTCAATAAACTAATCCGCTACCATGTGTGCAATTATTCTTTTCTCTGAGAAAATCATGCGTAAAATCATTATTCACTTTCTTTTTATTTACGCGAGTATTCCCTTGACTGCAACAAAGGCCTTCGCCAATCAGGAGCTGAGTACATCACAAGCCAAAGAAACGGATCGCGCAGTACATCAACTATACCATAGCTTACAAACCAATCCGACACCAAAAAACATGGCAGCCCGGCTGGATGTCATCAGCAAACAGTGGCTTCACCGACCCTACGCACTGACAGCGCTAGGAGAAGGAGCGTCCAGCGATTACGATGACGCACCGCGGTGCCGAACCGATGCCTTTGACTGCGAAACGTACGTTGATACCGTCTTAGCCTTGGCCTTAGCGACGGATCCCATCACGTTCAGGCAATGCATGGATCAAATCCGTTATACAAAAGGACATGTCGCATACCTTACACGCAACCACTTCACCTCACTTGACTGGAATACCAGCAATCAGCGCCAAGGCTTCATCAAAGACATCACCGAAACACTGGTTAATCGTTCGAAGCAACCGGTTGCAAAACATGCTCGAGCCCTCATCGATAAAGCGGCGTGGTACGCACATTCATCCAGTCGCCAGATCCGTCTTCAAGGTGCATCACCACAAAGACTCACCCATCAACTCGCGGCATTAAAACAAGCAGGAAGCCAATACAAAGCTCAAATTGACACCATAGCCTACATCCCACTGACCACCTTGTTCGACAAAAAAGGACATGCCGACATCGCATTATTCAAGCAAATACCAAATGGTGCCATCGTTGAAATTGTTCGGCCTAATTGGGATTTAACGGCGATCATCGGAACACACCTTAATGTCTCTCATCTTGGGTTTGTATTTTGGGACAACGGTGTATTGATCTTTCGCCAAGCTAGCTCTACTCTTCAACAAGTCATAGACATTCCGCTGATTGATTATTTACACGACGCACAAAAAAGCCCGACCATTGGAGGAATCAATATTCAGGTGGTCTTGCCTAAAACATCGCTGGCGAATGGTTGCCGAGAAAAAAGTCCTAGATTGAATAATACGAGCCCATAGCCATGGTTCTGTTGTAGGGCAGCTGGTAAAACTCAATGTTTAGATTGGCTGAATAGTTTCTCACCAGAAAGGCAAACAACCTATCCTGCCACAAGAAGCGTAACGCCTTCGAGTGCCGAGAGGCCAATACATTCGGGATCTCAATAAAATACATTGCCTTCTCTATATCAACCAAAAAGGGTAGAAGCCCTCTATCATTGGCAACATACAGCGCTTGCGGGATAGAAATTGTGTCCATAAAACCATAATGCAGCGTAAGTTCGCATATATTTTCTTTTAAGCAATGCAGTTCAAAGCGCGCGATTGAAGACACGTGCGGAATATTATCCACGGAATAACTCAGCAGTAGGATATGTTCAGGCAACATCTTGCTCATCTTTAGAAAATGAAAAAAGCTGCCCCCACTTTTGTCATAAATATCCGTAACAAAGATAGCGGTCATGTTCGGTAATCGCGTCAGGTCGGCATCATCCAATTGTTTCAACTGGCTAGATAACTCTTCTTTTTTCATATAATACGTCTGTTGAAGGTAGAGACGCCCTTTGCTCCATGTGTGCATAATTGAACCAGCAAAACTAGCAAAAACGATGGGAACCCAACCACCAGTCATTATTTTAAGCATGTTTGCACCTAAAAAAGCCAGATCGATCGTGCCAAAAAAAATCAATAACCCAAGCACTTTGGGCCACGCCCACTGCCACCTGTGAATGGCCACTTGAATCACCAACAACAAGGTGAGCAACATCACCAAGTTAACAGCAATCCCATACGCATGGGTCATGGCGTTGGAATTTTTAAACGTCATGATCAATACAAGTGTACCTAGGGCTAAGATGAGATTCATTTGTGGAATATAGATCTGGCCTTGATGAAACCCCGAGGTTTGTATAATAGGCAAGTGGGGATAAAATCCTAATAATACAGCCTGCTTCGTCAATGAAAAGGTTGCTGAAATCACCGCTTGCGACGCAATGATCGTAGCAGCCGTCGCAAGCACAAGAAGTGGAAAAGCACACCACGATGGCGCTAAGCAATAAAATGGATTGGCAATGGCCTCAGGATGCATGAGCAAATACGCGCCTTGGCCAAAATAATTCAGTAGCAACCCGGGAAAAGCGACCAGGAACCAGCTTAATCGAATAGGTGCCTTACAAAAATGCCCCAGATCGGCATAAAGTGCTTCTCCTCCCGTTACAACAAGAAAAATTCCTCCGAGAAGGGCATATCCCTTAAATCCCATTTGCTTTAAAAAAACAACGGCATGCATTGGATTCACCGCTTGCAAAACAACCGGATTATCAACAATCTGAATCACACCTAAAACACCTATCACACTAAACCACACAAAAATAATAGGACCAAAGACAATGCCTATCTTCGCTGTGCCCAATGATTGAAAAGAAAATAAAGTAATTAATATCAGACAGGTAGCCGGAATAATCCAGTACGATAAGCTTGGTATAATAACATTGACCCCTTCCATCGCGCTGATCACTGAAATGGCTGGGGTTAACATACCATCACCCAGCATCAAGCCTGCGCCAAGAATACCAATGATTAAAAAAAGAAGAGCATGCTCACCGTGAGCGGGTTTAATCAGAGCCAATAAAGCCAGAATTCCACCTTCACCATCGTTGTCAGCACGAAATAATAGAAATAAGTATTTAATAGAGATCAGCAGCGTCAATGACCAAAAAATAAGCGACAGAATGCCCAATACATCCGTCAAGTTAATCGGCAAGCCTTCCAATGACACCCTCATCGCGTACAGCGGACTCGTGCCAATATCACCATAGACAATACCAAGAGCGGCAAGTGTCAGTGAAAAAAAAGATTGGCGCGCAGGCCTATCTGTTTCGTTCAACGTTAAAATCCTTGTTAGGGGCATCTAAAAAGGATAACAGTCCTCCCATTCCAATGCAATTTGCTCGTGAGCTGTGCGGCAAGCCACCCTCTTTTCATCCCCGCATTGCGAAACGAGAAGGGATCCTGAATAATGGAGCAGTCAGGGATGATAATCACACCCATCACCATACCTGCCACATATTCTCGATAGCCCACGGATCATAAACAGGAGTAACGATGTCAGCTAAAACCACCCGAGGACACATGGCTTATTTGAGTCTCGCGTCCTGTTTGCTTGTCGGTTGCTTTCATCCCCCATTCAACGGTTTCAAACCGGATCTGCGCCCCATCGGCCCAAGCTCTGTTTCTCCTCAAATGCGTGAGAGCGCCATCATCAAACTGCTTCGTCGCCAAGAGATTGAATATGTTAAATACGGCGACATGCGAACACTCATCATTCCAACGGATCGCTATTTTGTTTTTAATACGCCTCATTTGAATGAGATTTGTTACCCTGGCCTCAATGACATTATCTTGCTCCTCAGAACGCATCCTTACAACACCATTTACGTCGCTGCATTCGGCGACAACGTTGGCTCGCGCGAGCACAAAGACAAATTAACCCAAGCTCGAGCGGAAACCATGCTTACCTTCTTGTGGGCAAATAACATGACAGCTGAACTATTAAAGGCCGAAGGATATGGCGATCAATTCGAGATAGGTGATAACCAACTGGTTCATGCCAGTGCATACAATCGCCGAATCGAAATTCAATGGACCATAAAAACGCGCGAACGCGCCCACGCAACAAGTGCCTATGCGCCAGTGCCTGCGTCCATGATGACAAAGTGAATAGAAATCAATATACTTCGATCTGAACAACCCAGTTGATTGCCATGGAAAAAATAAAGCCTTTTTTGAAATGGGCAGGGGGAAAATACCGCTGCTTAGAGCATGTTTTAAGCTCCCTACCTCAAGCCGAATGCCTTATCGAGCCTTTTGCCGGCTCTGGCGTTGTTTTTTTGAATGCGGCCTATTCTCGATATATCCTTGCAGAAGGAAATAGTGATCTGGTTGCGTTGTTCCTCCTGATACAAGATGACGGAGAGTCGTTTATTGATTTCTGTGAACAATTCTTTTGCCCGGCCAACAACGAACCTGAACAATACTATACTTTACGCGCTGCATTTAACCACTGCACTGATCCAACGCTTCGCGCTGCGTTGTTTTTATACTTAAACCGCCACGGGTACAATGGGTTATGTCGATACAACCTGAAGGGTGGGTATAACGTCCCCTTTGGCCGCTATAAAAAACCCTATTTCCCACGAAAAGAACTGCGTGCTTTTCACCAAAAAAGTCAATGTGCAACGATGGTTCATGCCGATTTTCGCGCTACGTTTGCAAACGCCAATCCAGGCGATGTCATCTACTGTGACCCACCTTATGCGCCTTTGCCTCAATGCAGTAATTTCTCTTCTTACACCAGTAAAAAATTTGGGGAAGCAGAACAAATCGCCCTCGCCACGTGTGCGATACATTCAGCCAACCGTGGAATCACGGTCATTATCTCAAACCATGATACCGCGTTTACGCGCCACCATTACCGCAATAGCAACATCAAATCGTTCCCCGTGAGACGAAGCATCAGCTGCAACACGTCGCAACGCCAGGACGTCAACGAGCTGATCGCCGTTTTTCGTTAATCAGAGCCTAACCATGCGCTTGCTGACGCGGGTGGTCTTTTAAGAAAAATCCAAGGAAAACCACCAGCAGCAGCGACAGGGGCAGTACAGACAGAGCCCATTGATAATCCATAACACCATAGACATGCTCACCAGCAACAACATGTCCCTTACCAAACGTGTCTAACAACACCCCAACCACTGGCTGAAAAACAACACCACCCAGGCTGACAATCATGTTGGTTGCAGCAAAAACAGTGCCTGAGATCAGTGCTCCGCTGTTTTCTTTGGCCATAATAAACACGAGGATCTCAGTTCCACTAAATAAACCATAGAGAAAAAGCAAACTATTCAATGAAAACAATGACAAATTTGGGCAATACAAAACCATGCAAATGCAAATCATTGACAAAAATGCGCCAACAACCAGTGGGAAAACACGACGACCGGTTCGATCAGACCAATAGCCCGCTAAAGGCGCACCAACTGCCCATCCAAAAAACATCAGCGAAATTGACTTGGCCGCTTCCATTTTTGTCAAATGATGAGCGAGCTCAAGGTATGATTTTCCCCATAACTCACCAAACACAGACAACGACGTATATAAACAAGCACCCACTAAACCAATCAACCAAACTTGAGGCGACACCAGCACTCGCCATATGTGGATTAAAAATTCACGGATCGGTTGAGATTTAACCTCTTCCCCGCCCGGCCCATCACGAACCACGAGCAAAATAAAGCACGTTAATATAGCACCTAAAACAACCATCATCCCCAACACATGATGAAGCCCCGATGAAACACTCAGTTCCGTAATTTTAATCTCACCATACATTACCCCTGCC
>CANISA010000048.1 GCA_947470005.1 Legionellaceae bacterium
CATGACTCACGATCACCTCTTTTTAAAACAACGTGTCAAACAAGACAAACAAGATGTCATTCGGCGATTTGATGAACACGAATCAATCAGCTCAATCACTCGACAATGGGTTGCTTCCGTGGATGACGTATTGATCTCACTCTTTCAACAACATGACCTTGAGCGCGACGGACAACTCTGTCTACTGGCAATCGGGGGCTATGGCCGGCGCGAGCTCCAGCTTCACTCTGACATTGATTTACTCCTGCTGCATACGGAAACCCTCAATCAGGCACAACGCCACTGCGTTGAGTTATTTATACAAAATTGCTGGGATATCGGTTTGGAAATCAGTCATCAACTGACAACCACGGCCTTGTGTGCCGAATTAGCCAGCCACGATCTCAGTGCTATTTCTAGCCTACTCGACATGCGCCTGTTGTGCGGGTCACATGCCTTAATGGAAGAGCTTCGCTACCAAACCCACCCCCTACACATGTGGAATAGCCCCCTTTATTTTGTGGCAAAACAAAAGGAACAGCATCAGCGTTATGAAAAATATGGCGAAACCGCTTATAACCTTGAGCCTAATGTAAAAAATGGTCCCGGAGGACTACGGGACCTCCACGTTTTACTCAACATTGGTAAACGACATTTTAATATTAAAAAACTAAGTGATTGCATCAACCACGGCTTTATCACAGACAAAGAACATGAAGAGCTCATCCACTGCCAGCACTTCCTTTGGCGTATCCGCTTCGCCTTGCATCTGATGTCGAAAAAAAAAGAAGATCGCTTACTCTTTGATTACCAAGTGAAATTGGCCCCCTTGTTTGGCTACGAAGACACCCCGGAAGCCTTAGCCATTGAACAATTCATGAAAGCTTATTTTAAAATCATTAAGCGAACACGTGAACTCAATGACATGTTGCTGCAATGGTTTGCAGAAGCCATTATTTATCAAGAAAAACAGATGTTGATTCCCCTCGATGAGGCCTTTCAATTATCCAATCAATACATCGAAGTGCGACACCCTCGTGTGTTCTCACAACAACCCCATGCGTTGCTCTCACTGTTTGTTTGGATGACAAAAAATCCAGAAATTAAAGGTGTTCGAGCAAGTACCATCCGACTTATTCACCAACATCTTTATATGATCAATCCTCGCTTTCGCCACGCACCCGAAATGACCGAACGATTTCTCTGCCTGTTTAAAACCCCCAATAACCCCTATGAAGCCTTACGACATATGAGCCGTTATGGCGTACTGGGACATTATTTAGATTGTTTTCAAGCCATCATAGGGCAAATGCAATATGATTTATTTCACGTGTACACGGTTGATCAACACGCTTTGTTTGTGATTAGGAACATCGCCCGTTTTCTTACCCCATCGCAGCACCCAGGCTTTCCTTTGTGCTCTAAACTAATTCAATCCACTCCTCAGCGTGACATTCTTTACCTCGCGGCTCTGTTTCATGATATCGCCAAGGGCCGAGGAGGCGATCATGCTGAGTTAGGTGCTGTCGAAGTCGAACAGTTCGCACACCTTCATCGCCTCAATGAACCAGATACCGCCCTGCTCGTATGGCTTGTGCGCCATCACCTGTTGATGTCTCAAACAGCTCAACGCCAAGATATTTATGATCCAAAAACCATAGAAGCTTTTTGTGCTCGTTTACCGCAAAGTGTTTACCTCGATTACCTCTACCTGCTCACCGTTGCAGACATTTGCGCCACCAACCCTGCCCTGTGGAATGCCTGGAAAGACTCCTTGCTAAAAGAGCTGTATTTTGCCACTAAACTCGCCATGCACCAAGAGGAGACCTTGCTCAATGAAGCGTCTTTGATTCGTGAGCGACAAGAACAAGCCAGCATAATATTAGCACGCGAAGGCGTCCATCAGGCTCAAATCAATGCACTGTGGGATCAACTCAAAGGGCGCTATTTTTTACACGAGTCCCCAGACGTGATAGCGAGACACACCAAAGCCATTCTCACCTGTTCACGCTTCCCTTTGGTGCTCATCATGCCACATCACAGCGAGGGAGGGACCGAGGTATTTATCTACATGCCACACCAAGACGAACGAGTAGCCATCACGACCACCGTCTTAAACAACCATCGCGTGACCATTCATGAAGCCAACATCTTAACCTGCAATAATCAATTTGACTTAGACACCTACATCATCCTCGATGAACACAATCGTGCAATCCTTGATAAAATCAAAGCCAATCATCTGAGAGAAGCACTGATCACTAGCCTAGAAAAACAAAATCAGTTACCCCGCATTCTTCAACGCCGAATCTCCCGCGCACAAGCGCATTTTAACTTAATACCCAAAGTAACCTTCAGCAAAGAGCGTGCACATTCCTTCACGCGGCTCTTTCTTGTTGCCTCAGATAAGCCTGGTTTATTGGCAAGTATCAGTCGCGTGTTTCTACATGAGGGGATTCATTTGCACCATGCTAAAATTGCAACGGCAGGTGAACGCGTTGAGGACATGTTTTACATCAGCAGCAAACATCATCAACCACTAACCAAAGAAGAACAAGGTCAACTGCGTCAGCGGCTCGTAACGGCCGGTCTCTGCTAGAGCGAGATGACGTGGGGCATTACACATATTTTAACCTGATTGCTCGAGCCTTAACAAACCAAACGCTTGATCTTTGCTCGCTACTCCTCTATTGTCGCGTCTCTTTTCTTTTATTAATTCCTGATGAACCAACCATCGATTGTATCGGGCACCTGGCAGCCTACGCAAACAACCGTACGTGAAGCCTCGCGATTTCATTTATTAGGCGCTTTTTTCTCAGGACTTTTGCTCCCGTTAGGCTTTGCCCCCTTTCATTTCCCAGGGCTCACGGTGTTGGGAATCACTCTATTGTTCTTGCAACTAACAAAAACCTCACCCAAACAGTCTTTTCTTATTGGTTTTGTCTTTGGGCTCGGCTTTTTAGGCTTTGGTGTCTCATGGGTCTACGTGAGCATCCACGAATACGGCCACCTGCATGCGCTATTAGCCGCAGGGATAACCTTATTATTTATCGCCTATCTCGCCCTCTACCTGGGCTTCGTCACCTTGTGCTACAACACCCTTGCTATTCGAAGCTCTGCCTTCTTCTGCGCATTGCTCTTCAGCTCGCTCTGGTGTTTAGGCGAATACCTCCGCTCATCAATTTTCGGCGGATTTCCCTGGTTGCTGCTTGGGTTTGGGCAAATGGACTCGCCATTAAATCACCTGCTCCCGGTGATTGGGGTCTCCGGCGTGAGTTGGTTGACTTGCTTTGCTGGCACCGTGCTCGCACGCTCAACACGTGCCACAGGGAACACACGAACCCTCTTACTTATCCTTCTCGTGGCCCTGTTAACCAGCCCGCTGCTGTTAAAACATAAAGCATGGTCCACCCCAAACGATACCCCCGTTTCTGTCGGCATCATCCAGGCCAATTTGTCGATGCGTGATAAATGGGATGAGTCACTGTTTTGGCAGCTGTTAGAAAACTACCAAGAGGAAGCCCTTCGTTTGATGGGTAAAACGCAGCTCATTGTCATGCCCGAATCAGCCATTCCCTTACCCATGAGCTATGTCAGCGATTATTTAGACCTGCTGGACCAACAAGCCAAACAAACCGGAAGCTCAATCTTATTAGGCATCCCTCAATCCACGCGGTTGGATGACACTGTTTACTACAATGCCTTGCTTGGTCTAGGCGATGCTGAGGGGATTTACCTAAAGCAACATCTCGTCGCCTTTGGTGAATTCACGCCCCCTTTTTTATCCACACTCACCCGTTGGCTCGCTCTGCCTCTGCCCAATATGGCGAAAGGACCTGCGAATCAACCCTTGGTCAGGGTCAATCATCGCCCCATTGCCACCTTAATCTGCTATGAGCTCGCTTTCCCTGAGTTATTACGCCAGCAATTACCTCTCGCAGAATGGATTGTTTCCATCAGTGACGATGGGTGGTTCGGCCATTCCCTCGCCGTTTACCAGCACCTACAAATGGCTCAAGTCCTCTCCAAGCAAACCGGCCGCTATCAAATCGTATCAAACAATGATGGGTTATCCTCCGTCATTAATGAAACAGGCGACATCGTCAACGCCCTGCCCGCCTTCAGCTCCGGTACATTAGAAGCCACCATTCAGCCCGCCACGGGGGCAACGCCATGGGTGACGCTCGGCGACACCCCCATCCGGTTCGTTGTGTTAGGAATCATTGTGATTGGCATGATGCGCCGCGTGCATAATCGATCAAAACGATCGTTTATCTAATCTTGAGAGGGTATGTGCGTCGGAAATCTATTGCTGCAAACCATCAGAGGCGCTATCCTAACCCACTCAGTTGAATTTTACGTAGTGCACCATGGATAATAACTATAAGCCACGCGACGTTGAAGAACAAGCTCAGCATTATTGGGCTAAGAAACAATGTTTCAATGTGACGGAAGACTTAAATAAAGAAAAATTTTACTGCCTATCCATGTTTCCTTACCCCAGTGGTTCTCTGCATATGGGACATGTGCGCAATTACACGCTAGGTGATGTGATTGCACGTTATCAACGCGCACTCGGTAAAAATGTCCTTCAACCCATTGGCTGGGACGCGTTTGGTCTGCCGGCTGAAAATGCAGCCATTCAGCGCGGAATTCATCCTGCGGTCTGGACAAAGCAGAACATTGCGGCCATGAAAGAACAGTTTTTAAAGTTTGGAAATGCCTACGATTGGCGTCGCGAAATTACGACCTGTGAGCCTGAGTACTACCGTTGGGAGCAATGGTTTTTTATCAAGCTGTATAAAAAAGGATTGGTTTATAAAAAAAATGCTTGGGTTAATTGGGATCCGGTAGACCAAACAGTGCTTGCGAATGAGCAAGTTGTTGATGGTCGAGGCTGGCGTTCGGGCGCGCTCGTTGAGAAAAAAGAAATTTCTCAATGGTTCATTAAAATAACAGCGTATGCAGACGAGCTTCTGCTCGGTTTAGACAGCCTAGATGGATGGCCTTCTCAAGTAAAACAAATGCAACGCAATTGGATCGGTCGCTCAGAAGGGTGCGAAATCTACTTTGCTCTTCAAGGCACGGCCAAACGCCTGAAAATTTACACCACACGCCCCGATACCTTCATGGGAGTCACGTACTTAGCCATTGCACCGGATCATCCCCTCGCCAAACTTGCAGCCAAAACAAATCCAGCCGTTCATGCGTTTCTTGACACCTGTCAGGGCATGGGAACCACCGAGGCAGATCTGGCCACGATTGAAAAACGCGGCATTGCAACCGATCTGATTGCCATTCACCCCATTACAGGCCTCGAACTGCCGGTTTGGATTGCTAATTTTGTATTGATGCAATACGGCACAGGCGCCGTCATGGCGGTTCCCGCTCACGATCAACGCGATTTTGAATTTTCAAAAAAATACCAACTCCCTTGTCAATGCGTGATCATACCTAAAAGTGGGACGCCACAGATCAGACTAGCTGCAGCATTCACCGGGGAAGGCGTGCTCGTTAACTCAGGTCAATTTGACGGACTCACATCCTCCGACGCCACCAAAGCCATCACAACCTACCTCGAAGCCAAAGAAGCGGGACGCGCAACGGTTCATTATCGATTACGCGACTGGGGCGTTTCGCGCCAACGATACTGGGGTACTCCTATCCCCATGATCATCTGTGACGAATGTGGTATCGTCCCAGTGCCTGAAGACGAATTACCTGTGGTTCTACCCGAAAACGTTGATTTCTCAGTCACCGGATCTCCATTAGCACACTGCTCTGATTTTATTCACGTAACATGCCCAAAATGCGGACAAGATGCCAGTCGAGAATCCGATACGTTTGATACCTTCATGGAATCATCATGGTACTATGCGCGATTTGCATGCAAAGGCCAAGAAAATGCCATGCTGGATGACAGAGCAAAATATTGGACGCCAGTCGATCAGTATGTGGGCGGAATTGAGCACGCGGTGATGCATTTACTGTATGCTCGTTTTTTTCATAAACTCATGCGCGATGAAGGCTTGGTGAACTCCGATGAACCCTTTAAATCGCTCCTGTCCCAAGGCATGCTGCTAAAAAACGGACAGAAAATGTCCAAGTCACTCGGTAATGTGGTTGATCCGAACCAACTCATTGACACGTATGGTGCGGACACAGCTCGCCTATTCGTCCTCTTTGCCGCACCTCCTGAGCAATCCTTGGAGTGGTCAGATGCTGGCGTAGAAGGCGCTCATCGTTTCTTAAAACGATTATGGGCTTTTGCTAATCAACATCAATCCATCTTAACTGAGATCAATGAATTGTATGCGGATGACTCGCCAAACGTTAATTGGCAAGCAGCCGACGGTCGGTTAAAAAAAGCACGCTTACTCGTGCATCAAATTTTAGCTCAAGCCACACACGACTACGAGCGTCAGCAATTCAATACTGTTGTTTCCGCCTGCATGAAATTACTCAATGAGTTATCGAGTTATACCATTGAAACCGAGCTCGATCGCTATTTTTTACACGCAGGCATAAGCGCTCTACTCCGATTGCTGGCCCCCATAACGCCTCATATTACGCATGTACTGTGGCTACAACTTGGCTTTTCTAAACCCATCATTGATGCATCCTGGCCTAAAGTTGACAAAAATGCACTCAAAATGAATGAAGTTGATTTTGTGGTGCAAGTGAATGGCAAACTCCGCGCACAATTCACTGCAGCGAATGACACGCCAGAGTCGTCCCTTATAGACCTAGCCAAAGAACATGCAGCATCTTTTTTGGTCGGCAAATCATTGAAAAAAGCCATTGTGGTTGCTCACCGCCAATTGATCAACTTGGTCATCAACGAGTGAGTTGCCGACGGCCAACAACATGGCCTGTACTTTTTGTGCTGTTGCTTCTCACCGGATGCGGGTTTCACTTGCGTGGGATAGAACAGCTGCCTGTATGGTTTAAACAGGTGGCTATTCTGGTTGAAAAAGCCGATCCTGAGTGGGGCCCTCTCTTACGAGACCAACTGCAAGCCGCTCATGTGACGATCGTCGATGACCCCATGAAAGCACCGTATTGGCTCATCATACAAAACGAGCGCACTGAAGAAAATATCATGAGCATCAGTTCCGGCAGCTCACCCCGCCAATATCAATTAACCTATCGTGTACAATTTACACTTCAACGAGCAAAAGGGCGCGACATCATCCCACTCTCGACCATCCTTGTCACGCGGCCCCTCACGATCAATAATGATAGAATATTGGGATCACATGATGAAGAAGATCAATTAACGCATGAAATGCGACGTGATGCAGCAATACAAATTCTTTATCGCCTAGCCCCTCTTCCCAGCGAAAAAACTCCCCTAAAACAATCTAAACGAGGCCTTGCTCAATGAAATACACCTGCTTTTTTTTGTGTCTATTAACCCTGACCTCATCGTTTGCAATCCCACCTGGACAATGGCAATGCATTGCTTTTGATGCAAAAGAGCGTGATTTTCCTGCGGTTGGCCTCTCCATGCCCTTAGCGATGGAAGCCGCGGTTGCTCTCTGTAAAATCGAATCAAGCCAAGCCAAAACATGTAAATCCGCTCAATCATTTTGCGAGCAAGGCCCCCTGTCTTTGATTGAGGAACGCTGCCTTGTCACGGATGATGACGGCCATTCCTGGGAGGCCTCAGGTGACGATTCCTGCCGGACAGCCATGTCCATGTGCAATCAATGGCAATATCTCCACGGCAGCACGCGCAGCGCATGCTCGGTGAAACACGGCAGCTAGAGCTAGCACATGCTGATTAAGCAAGCCGCCTTAGCTGGGCATTTGGAAAAAAAATTAAGCCCCATATATGTGCTGATGGGGCTTGATCAATTTATCCTCAATGAATCGGCACAAGCCATCAAGCATGCCTGGAGAAAACAGGCTGAAAGCGACGAAAAGCGAATCATATTAAACCAAGCCGCAGATTGGGCTACGCTCCTCGAGGAAACGCATAGCTATTCTCTTTTTTTTGATACGGTTTTGATCGATGCAAGCTGGGATAAAAAAACCATCGATGCCCCTGGAAAAGCAGCGCTGAAACGTTATCTTGAAACCATCAACCCTCGCTGTTTAGTCCTTATTCGGGCGCCTTTTGTCCCCTCAAAACAACTGCTTTGGCTCTCATCAAGTCACCACGTAACGGTAGTCCAAATAACGCCCTTAACTGCGTCGGCCATGCTCGCATGGATTACACAACAACTTAACAAATCAGGTTTACGCCATACCTCAGACATCCCTGTGCTCATTCAACAATACACAGAAGGAAATCAACTGGCGTGTGCCCAAGTGCTTGAAAAACTAGCGCTAGTCCATGCCACCGGCGAGTCACTGATCCCTGAGGATGTGAAGATGCATCTCACGGATCAATGCGACTACCAACTGTATGAGTTGGCCGAGGCATGCTTAGCAGGACATCCCGAAAAAGCGATTCATTTGATACGTCAAGCAAGTGAAAACCGTACTGAAGTGACGTTGATCCTATGGCTACTCACGCAAGAGATTCGCCTACTTATTCAGCTGGCCAATAAACTAAAACAAGGTGAACAATTGAACAATGCCTGCAGCCAATTGAAGATTTGGCCTCAACGCATAAGAAATTACGAAAAAACCCTCAAGCGTCTGTCCCTAGACCACTTATATACGCTACTGCGTATGAGTCAGAAGTTAGACGAAGGGATGAAGACAGGGCAAAATAAGCGCATTTGGCAAGGTGTGGAGCAGTTGATTCTTGGCTTGTCAGATAGTCTCAAGGTACGACCCAAGTAGACTATACCTTACACGAATCAATTTTAGGAA
>CANISA010000049.1 GCA_947470005.1 Legionellaceae bacterium
TATCCGAGCGGTT
Source organism: Legionellaceae bacterium (assembly GCA_947470005.1). Taxonomy (GTDB): domain Bacteria; phylum Pseudomonadota; class Gammaproteobacteria; order Legionellales; family Legionellaceae; genus JAGVJT01. The sequence goes on from CANISA010000049.1 coordinate 14, forward strand.
AAGGCGTTGTTGGTTAATAAATTTGTTTAAACAGCGTTTCTTGTTAAATAAAGACTGGTCGCACACAATAAAATCAAATAAATGATAGAGATCATGTTTTTTTAATATAATTTCTATCGTGTTGAGTGTGTTACTACTAACGATGGCTATCGTATGGTTGTTTTCTTTTAACCGATTTAAAATCATTGACCATTCAGGGAACAGCCTAATTTCGTTTACACGCTCGGTTCCGATTTTTCGAAGCTTCTTAACAAAGGACGCCGTTCGCCACCAGGGTATACCAATGTACTTGAGCACTTCACGTGCATGCATTTCTTTTAGCGGGAGCAGCTCGCTGGGTGTTAACTGTTTACATCCAAGGTATTTGGCTTGGTTTAAAAAAACATCACAGGCTAATGAAAAACTATCTGCGATGGTGCCATCAAAATCAAAAATGTATGTTGCCACTGCGTGACCTACGTTTATGTAACATATGTCAATTTTAAATCAAAAGGGGGCAGTTCCCAAGTTAAACCGCGAATATCGGCGTCCTACCTCTTGAGCGCAGGTAGGTGCGCCCGATGGCGATTAAGTTATAAAGCATGATGCAGAGGAGGAGGGAGTGCAGCACGCTGGTTGTTAAATGGCTAACAATGGGCAATGCGATAAATACCCCAATGCATCCGAATACACTGATGATCAGCGTCTTTTTTAAGGGGATTTTATCTTGTTTTAAGAAAACCAAGGTGGTTAGCGGTTGTTGCATGGCACCTGCGGTGGTCATGATTGGAAAAGCCACGGCGGGGGAGACGCCCATCAGAAATAAGACACCTTGAACCATGGCAAACAAACCAATCCCGACACAGGTCAATGATCCGCAAACGACCATGGCCATAAAACCAAACACAAGTTTCCAGGAATGTAATGCGATTAAATCCCCACCGACTGGCATGAGGCCAAGCTTTTCACAAAGCAATAAGCAGATGATCAGAAGAAAACAACCGATCATGGCTAAGCGGATGGCTTGTTTACTTAAGCGAGTGACCACGCTTCCACCAATAACCCCACCGAGGCAGGTTCCGGCCACCAAGGTTAATAAGGTGGTTAGATCAACTTGAATCACTTGCATAAAGAAAAGGGACTCGAGCATACCCGGTATAACTTGAGCGCCATTGTTGACGGCGGGTAGCTCGTCATCTGGGAATGTGCCTAAAAATTTAGCGAGTGCAATGTTCACCGCAAAACTACCAATACCCACGGTATCTGAAATAAAGGCAAGTACGCCACTTGATGCTAATTTAATAAAATCTAAAGTCGATACACGAACGGCCGGTTGACGGACTAGTTTATAAATCATGACAGCTACGCACAATAAACTTAGTATTATGATGCTTAAGATAGTCAGCTTGATAACCATAACTTCCCCGTATAGGATAATAGCAACGCATTTAAGTTCCTATTATAATCATTCTGTTTTATTTTTCATAGCCCCGTCAGCAGCGGGCTCAAAATCATGTCGATGATCCGACGCCAAGTATGTGTACATGGTTGGTACCACAAACAAGGTAAAGCAGGTGCCAAGTAGGAGACCTGATGAGATAACAAGACCAATGTCAAAGCGGCTCACGGCTCCTGCTCCTGATGCAATCAATAGCGGCAGTACGCCAAAGACCATCGCGGCAGTGGTCATTAAAATGGGGCGTAAGCGAACGGCAGCGGCTTCTTCGACTGCCTCTCGACGGTCTAATTTTTTCTCGCGCTGCAATTGATTGGCAAAATCGACAATGAGGATTCCGTGTTTACTGATCAAGCCTATCAAGGTGATCAAGCCCACTTGGGTATAGATGTTGATGCTGGCTGCACCTAAATTTAGCGGAATGAGTGCACCGCAAATGGACATAGGGACGCTGATTAAAATAATCAGAGGGTCGCGGAAACTTTCATATTGCGCGGATAAAACGAGAAAAATGATGATAACTGATAGGAAAAACGCAAAAATTAACGCCGTGCCTTCTTGAATAAATTGCCTGGACTGGCCACCGTAGTCGTAAGCAAACCCTTTAGGCAAGACATGTTGGGCTTCCTCGGTTAAGAAGCTCAATCCTTGGCCCAGGGTGGTCCCGGGCATCATGACCCCTTGGATTGTGGCTGAATTTAATTGCTGAAAATGAGAAACCGCGTTGGGTTGAGTCCGCTCGACCGGAGTGACAATGGTTGATAGGGGGACCATGTCGCCATTGATTGCGCGTATGTAAATTTGACCCAATTGCTCAGGCGTCATGCGAAAACGTCTTTCCAACTGGGGGATGACTTGGTAGCTTCGCCCACTTAAGTTAAAGAAATTAATATACCCACCGGATAGGGCTGTGGTTAAACTGCTACCAATTGACTTCATGTCTATACCAAGATCAGACGCTTTGGAGCGGTTGATTTGCAATTCAATCTCAGGCTGGTTAAATTTCAAACTGTTGTCTAAATAGATAAATAATCCACTTTGTTTTGCTTTCGTTAAAAGACGCGTGGAAACATCGAATAAGCTATGAAAGTCATTGGTGGTTTTAATAACGAATTGAATCGGTGTTCCGCCGCCGCCACCCGGCAGTGGCGGGGGAATGACCGCGAATGCTTTTAGCCCAGGGATGGTATCTAAGGCTTGTTGCAGTGGTTTTTTCATCGAAAATTGAGTGGCCGTGCGCTCAGCCCAGGGCTTTAAGACTAATCCAGAGATGGGTGAGTTACTGTTAATGGTGAAATAATGCTCTGTTGCTGGAAATTTTTGGTAGATTTTATCAAAGGGTTTGGTGAAGGCCTCGACATAGTTCAGGGTCGCGTATTGAGGCGCCGATCCAACCACAAAAAAGAAGCCTTGATCTTCTTCTGGCGCGGTTTCTGTTGCCGTATGGAGGTAGAGGTAAGGTAACGTTAGCAAGACCACGGCAGCGAAAACAAGCATGATCGCGCGCGTGTCGAGTAGGCTGTGTAGCACGTGTTTATACCTGGTCTTCAAGGTATGAAAAATAGAGTCGATGGTTTGCGAGAAACGATTGTGGCTATTGTCAACTGAAAGAATTTTAGAACACATCATGGGTGATAGCGTGAGCGCAATAACGCCTGAAATGATAACAGAGCAGGCGAGTGTGAATGCAAACTCTTTAAATAGGGCGCCGGTTAACCCCGTCATGAATCCAATGGGCGCATAAACGGCCGCGAGGGTGATGGTCATGGCGATTACGGGGGTGGCTATCTCACGAGCCCCTAAGATGGCGGCATCAAACGGTGTTCTCCCTTCTTCAATGTGACGGTGTACGTTTTCAAGCACGACAATGGCATCATCGACCACGAGACCAATGGCTAATACGAAGGCAAGCAACGTGAGCAGGTTAATGGAGTATCCTAAAAAAATCATCAGCGTACACACACCAATCAACGACAAGGGAATGGTGATAACGGGAATAAGCACCGCACGAAACGAGCCTAAAAAGAAAAAAATCACGATGATCACAATGATGGCGGCTTCTGCAATCGTCGTGATCACTTCATGGATGGATGCGCGAATAAAATCCGTGGCATCGTAGACAACCGTTCCCGTAAGCGACGGTGGAAACTGAGGCAAAATGCCATGAAAAGCTTTACGTACGTTGGTGATGACCGTTAATGGGTTTGCTATGGGGGTTGGTGTTATCCCAATGAACACGGCTTTTTTTCCATCAAAAGAGACCGATGTGTCGTAATTTTGTGAGCCTAACTCAACCCGAGCAACGTCACGCAGTCGGATAATAGAATGATTATCGCTTCGGATAATCAGGTTACTAAACTCGTCAGCATCGTTTAAATTGGTATCGGCACGGATACTAATGGCCACGTATTCGCTTTTTGTTTGGCCGGCAGCGGTTAAAAAATTGTTATTGGATAAGACCAGTGCTACGTCGGAAGGGGCTACGTGCAGAGCCGCCATTTTAATGGGGTTCATAAAAACACGCATGGAATACTGTTGCCCGCCGAGGATAGCCGCTTGAGCGACCCCTTCGACCGTTTCAATTTGCGGTTTAACGATGCGGGTTGCGTAGTCAGTGATTTGTTGAGGCGTCATGTCTGGGCTGTCGAGACTGATGTAAAGCAAGGCTGTTGCCGTGTCTGAACTTTTGACGATAATCGGCTGTTGTGATTCAGGTGGGAGTTGGTTTAATGTTTGTTGAACTTTACTCATGACGTCGGTGAATGCGATTTGTGGATCAAACCCCAGCTTGACGGTTAGCGTGATGGTGCTGGTTCCGAGCGTGCTGGATGACGTCATGTAATCCACACCTTCGGCACTGGCAACGGCACTTTCAAGCGGTGTGGTGATATATCCTGCAATCAAGTTGGCATCAGCACCTGGGTAGCTGGTGGTCACGGTGATGACGGTATTATCCATTCGCGGGTATTGGCGAATAGGCATCTTGATGAGTGAATTCAGCCCAAATAGAAGAATCAGCAAGCTCACGACACTGGCTAAGACGGGGCGCTTAATGTACAAATCAGTAAATTTCATGATTTTTTTTGGATCCTATCTTCAGGGGTTTTATTCAGCCAAGGTGGAGGACGTGTTATTGCTCGCAAGGCTTATCTCATTGTTGATGACAACGCGCGTCCCATTTTGTAGTTTGAGCTCGCCGGTACTCACAACCAGCTGACCAGGGGCTATCCCTTTGGTGATCACGGTTTCATTGCCTTGTTGCTCACCGGTGCTGACGAAAACGCGTCTTACGAAGAGGGCATCCTTTCCAGCGTCGTCTTTGCTTGCTGCGTTGTCTTTTTCAATAATAAAGACGGAATTACCATATAGACTGTATGAAATGGCGGTGGATGGCAGGACCACAACGTTAGGGATGATGGGTTGATCAATATCCAAGGATGTGAACATACCCGGGAGAAATGCATAATTTGAGACGTTGTTTTTGGCATTTAATTGGCTGTCGCAAAAGACCATGGTTAGCGTGCTATTCGGTATTTTTTTCATGGTCAATAGCGGTGAATTTTCGAGATCATTCAGGCCCTCTGTCGGGCAATTTGGAAATGTAGCTTGGATTTTCACGTTGTGTGTTTGTGTATCAGCTTTTGAATTAATGGCTGTTATCTTACCGGCAAAGAGCAGGTTGGGTTGTTGTTGGAGGGTGGCTGCGAGCGTTTGGCCAATGTGCAGGTGGGCTAAGAGTTGTTCTGGTAAATAAAACTCGACAAAGAGGGGTTCGAGTGATTGAAGCGTTACTATCGTGGTTTGACCGGGCGTAATGTACTCCCCTAAGTTCACTTCGCGCAGGCCTAATTGGCCGGCAAACGGGGATTGAATATGTTTTTGACGAATCAATGCTTGTGTTTTTTCAACATTCGCTTCTGCTTCTAATAATTTTGCTTGCGCTTCATCAACGCTGGCTGCAGCGGTAGCGCTGCGCTTTAAAAGATCGACTTGCCGTTTGTGGTTGACGTCTTGCAGTGCTAAGTCAGCTTGATTAAATTTCAAGGCGGCTTGGTCTACGCTGTCGTCAATGTCGATGAGTGGTTGATTCGCTGCAATGAATTGTCCTGAGTCAAAATGAATCGAGACGACATTACCTGACGCTTGCGAATTGACATCTACGCCGTTGATGGCAGAAAAGTTACCAACCGCATGGATCTTTGGTTCCCAGTTTTTGCTGATCGCGGTCACGGATGACACGGTAACCGCTGGCGGTTGATAGTGCGCAAAAAAGTGATTCATCACCACTTTTTTGATGACATTAAACGCAATGAGTCCCCCAAAGACAATCAGCAATCCAATAATCATGGTGGTCATTCGTTTTTTCATCATGCGTCCTGTGAACGAAGTAGGGTGAGCAGAGCGGAGCATACACGCTTTTTTTTCAATGATCGAACGGTAGTCTTGTTCAATCCTCTATTTTCTAGGCTCTTGTTTGATGTTGTCGTATGACTTCGATACCATTAAGATGAATATTTTTCCGTGGATTATTGATAAAGAAGGCATCAGTAATCCTTCGTGCGTGCTTGGAGAGTGCTGGAGTATGAGCGTATTAGCTTATCCATGCGCATGTCAGATGATCCTGTGTTGTGACTAAGGTATCGACCCAACATGCGGGCATGTTTTGTTAAATCAAGGGGAGAGCCTGCTTGTTTGAGGGATGCAGTGCTTGCACGAGGGATTTAAATACTTTAGGCGTGCCGGCAATGACATCGCCGTTTTTGAGGTAGTCGTCGCCGCCTTGTTGGTCACTCACGAGTCCCCCTGCTTCTTGAATCAAGAGGCAACCGGCGGCGATGTCCCATGGTTTCAATCCAAATCCAAAAAAACCATCGAGGCGACCGCTCGCCACATAGGCTAGTTCAAGAGCAACAGAGCCAGTCCTACGCACGCTGGCACACTGATCAAGGAGGGATTGTATGGTGGAAAAAGAAGGCCCAGCCGTGCTGCTAGGGCTTTGCAAGCCAGCACCCAGCATCGAGGCACTGAGCTGAGTTTGTTTGGAAACACGTAAACGGCGATCGTTTAAACGTGCCCCACGGCCGCGGCTCGCAGAAAAGCATTCATGACGTAAAGGATCGTAAACAACGGCATGCTCTAGGCGATTTTTTATCTGTATACCAATGGATATGGCGTAAAAAGGAAAGCCATGCAAGTAATTGCTCGTGCCGTCTAATGGGTCGATAATCCACACGCATTCGGCATCGTCATGCTTTATACCGCTTTCTTCAGCGATGATGCCGTGGTCTGGATGCGCTTTGTGGATGGCCTGAATAATGGCTTGTTCTGCCTTAATATCCACTTCAGAATAGTAGTCATTATGGCTTTTTGCTGTGATTTTGATGCGATCGAGTTGATCGGCATGGCGAATAATGATGTCGCCTGCTTGACGTGCGGCGCTGATGGCGATATTCAAAAGTGGTTGCATGCGTTTGCTCGCTGGTTAATGGACTAATTAATAAAACGGAGGATTCTATCATATTTTGTAGTATAATTGTGTTGAAATTTAGAACATCATTAAGGTAGGCTTTACATGAAATTTGATTCCATTCGAATTGTGCTCATTGCGACCTCTCATCCGGGCAATATTGGCTCGGCGGCAAGGGCGATGAAGACGATGGGTTTATCTCGTCTTTATTTGGTTTCGCCTCAATCCTATCCCGATAGGCGTGCCAATGACATGGCGGCGGGTGCGGATGATATCCTGGCCAATGCCGTGATAACGGATTCGTTACCAGAGGCCCTTCGAGGGTGTCAATTGGTCCTGGGCACTAGTGCGCGCCCTCGAGACATTGCATTGCTAGGTCTTTCTCCTGCAGAGACGGCCGAGTTGATTGTCACGGAGGCACCTGGCACGGAAGTTGCTATTATTTTTGGGCGTGAGCACGCAGGCCTCACCAATGAAGAACTATTGCATTGTCATTATCATATTCATATTCCAACCGAGGCGGCGTTTAGTTCGCTCAATTTGGCGCAGGCTGTTCAGATCATGGCGTATGAAATTCGAATGCGTGGTTTATTGCCAGTGGCCCAATCAAGCATGCGCGTGGGTGATCCCATCGCGTTGGCCGACGAGGTTGAACGACTTCATCAACATTTGGAAGAAGTATTGATAGAAATTAATTTTCTTAGCTTATCTAATCCCAAGCGTTTGCAGCAACGTCTTCGGCGATTGTTTAATCGTGCTAAACTGGAATCAATGGAGGTTAATATTTTACGCGGGATCCTCACGCATGTGCAGCATGCAGCGCGTAAAGGGAAGAGTGCATTGACCAAGGGGGAATGATGGTAATAAAACCCATTTATTTTGACTACATGGCAACAACCCCGATCGATCCGCGTGTGGTTTTGCAAATGGTTGAGTACATGGGACCATCGGGTCATTTTGGAAACCCGGCATCTGCTACGCATGCCTACGGTCGAACGGCGGCTGTTGCCGTCGAGCACGCCCGTGATCAGGTGGCCGCACTCATTGGCGCGTCAGCCGATGAGATTGTTTTTACATCAGGCGCCACCGAAGCGGATAATTTGGCCATTTTAGGGGCCGCGTTGTTTTATCAGCGGAAAGGGCGTCACCTGATTACCATGAGCACTGAACATAAGGCTGTGTTAGATAGCTTTCACCATTTGGAACAGGTGGGTTTTGACGTAACGTATTTAGACCCTATGCCGGATGGATTATTAAATCTACCCTCGCTGATGGCGGCGCTGCGCCCAGACACTATCTTGGTTTCAATCATGCATGTTAATAATGAAATTGGCGTGATTCAAGATCTTGCTGAGATTGGCCATTGTCTACGAAAGAAAGGAATTATTTTTCATGTGGATGCAGCGCAGAGCGCGGGCAAGCTCGCGATTGATCTGCAATCCTTGCCGGTTGATTTAATGTCGTTTTCGGCTCATAAAATATATGGACCGAAGGGGATTGGCGCCTTGTATGTGCGTCACAAGCCACGTATTCGGCTTCAACCTCAAAGTTTTGGTGGTGGTCACGAGGGCGGGATGCGCTCAGGCACGTTGCCGACGCACCAAATTGTCGGCATGGGAGAGGCCTTCGCTTTGGCGGGAGAGGTCCGTTTGGAAGAGCAGGCCCACATTTTACGGTTACGCGAGCAATTGTGGGCGGGCATCAAGCACCTCCCGGGCATTGCACTGAATGGAAGTGCGACTCATCGTGTGGCAGGAAATCTTAATGTTCGTTTTCACAATCTAGAGAATAAGGCGTTGTTGTTTGCTTTGCGCGAGTTAGCCCTATCGACAACGTCGGCGTGTGTCTCGGCGAAGGCA